>VXRD01000087.1 GCA_009838845.1 Gemmatimonadota bacterium
TTTGATCTCTTCTTACCAATAATCAATGTATTACATGGGCATGGGGCTCAATACCTTGAACAACAATTTATTTTGTACTTTATGGTGCTTGAAGAACTTAAAGATATGTATGCGATAGAGCGCGATATCAACAGTAACTTCTCTAACAATTCCGAAAAAAATAAAATATTACGCAGTATCCGAAAATTAATCCGAGACCAATTACCAGATGCCAAATCTAACAAACCAATTATAGATAAAGTTAATGAGTTAGATCGGCCTTCTATTTGGAGTTTAGTTGACTCATTACTTAATGAACAATCTGTAGAGTGGAAAGATTTATATCCCACTGATGTTGCGAGGCCCTCTTTTTTTAACACAAGAAATGCATTGGTTCATAGCGCAAATGAAATCGACATTGATATTCTATCCTATGAAACTTACAGAGTGCAAACAATCGTTGAAAGGTTACTGTTAAAGCTGCTTGGCTGGAAAGATATACACGGCGCGGGTTTGGTTCCTGTAGGGTATTTGGCAAAAGGACCTGGCGGGAATTAATTTTGCAAGGCACCTGGGTTATCCAGACAATCCGGACTACTCGTTTTTAATTTCATTTGCAGAAGTGAAAAAAAATAAATCCGGAAGGAGATAAGACATGAGGGAAATTATTTCAGATCCAGGTATTCTGGGTGGGAAACCGGTTATTGAAGGTACGCGATTGAGTGTTGAACATATTTTAGGCTTGCTCGCGTGCAATATGTCACACCAAGAAATTGTGGAGGCATATCCGGTACTAACAGTTGAAGACGTAAAAGGTATTTTGGAATACGCTGCAACGGTACAGAGATAGGAGATTCAGATGAAATTCACGATCACGATTTATACAGATGAGGATGGTGTATATATCGCGGAATGTCCGTCAATTCCGGGGTGTGTGAGCCAGGGTAAGACTGAGAAAGAAGCCGAGAAGAATGTGTTAGAAGCGATCAAAGAGTGCTTAGAGGTGCGTGCTGAATCGGGAATGCCTTTGACGGTGACAACACGCGAAGTTGAAGTGGTAGTTTGATGCCTCCAGTCCCTGTTCTTCGACCTCGTGATGTAATCCGTGCTTTTCGCAGATTGGGGTGGCGTGTGGTACGCCAGCGAGGTACTCATATTATAATGGTGAAAGATGGACACTGGGCAACATTGTCGATTCCAGACCATTCAGAAGTGGCACGCGGTACGCTACGTAGTCTGATTAGCAAGGCTGGATTAACAGTAGATGAATTTCTCGATGCAATATAAAGGAAGATATGGTGAGAAATTTTAGAATTATCGTTGAGAGATATGCCGATGGTTATGTGGGGTATCCGCTCGGATTGAAGGGGGTAGTCGTTGGGCAGGGAGATACTTATGAAGAGGCATTGGCAGATGTAAAATCTGCCATTCAGTTCCATATTGAGACGTTTGGTAGAGAAGCGTTATGGTAAAAAGAAAAGGTGAACACGCATGTCGGACAAACGTCCCAACATACTTTTTGTCCAGACGGATCAGCAGCGGCCTGAGTGGGTCGAGATGAATCCCGATATTCCGGTGCGTACGCCGCATCTGAGGCAGCTCGCCGAACGCGGTGTCTGGCTTGCCAACGCAATCTGCCCGTCGCCTGTTTGCGCCCCGTCGCGCGCCTGCCTGGTGGCCGGGCAGGAATACGATCGCACGCGCGTTTGGGGCAATAGCACTTATGCGCCCGATAATATGCTCAAGTACCACCTGCGCCTGCGCGACGAGGCCGGATACTATGTTATGGGCGCAGGCAAACACCATGTGGGCAATAACCAATCGGGGAGCCCACCTGTGTTCCACTGCGGTGTCGATGGGGGTCAGGGCATGGAGGCATGGGGATTTTCTGACGCCATTTTCAATGCTGGGCTGAATCAGGCGACTATTTTGATGCGCAACAACGAGATGGTGCCTCAGGATGCGTACATGGCGTTTTTGCACGCGCGCGGTCTGGCAGAGGAGCATATTGCCGATTACGCGCGCCGAAGCCGGGAAGGTGTGTGGACGGCTACTTTCCCGACGACACTTCCCGACGATGCGTATTTCGATACCTGGATTACCAATAATGCGCTTACCCTTCTGGATCGGGTGCCTGACGACAGGCCGTGGTATTTGGAGGTAAATCTGCAGAATCCCCATCATCCGTGGGATATCACCGAGTCGATGCACCGATGGTACCGCGAGCCGTCCGTCGAGTTTCCTCTTCCCGTGTTCAATACCGAGGATATTGCGCCCGAGACGCACCAGGAGGTGCGTCGCAACTGGGCGGCTACTGTCGAACATCTCGATTCTTGCCTCGGGCGTCTCGTCGCGCGGGTGCATGCGAGGGGTGATCTCGACAACACGATCATTGTGTTTACCAGCGACCATGGCGAGATGCTTGGCGATTACGACCAGTGGCAGAAGTTGTCGCCTCTGCAGGCGTCGGTGGGGGTTCCGCTGGTGATCGCTGGGCCGGGCGTGGAGGCTTCCGGACGCGCCGACGCGCCGATGACGACGCTGGATCTGACCGCCAGTTTCATCGAGTGGGGCGGTTTGGATCCCGGTGATGATCTCGATAGCCGTTCTCTTGTCAATTATCTCGGTGCCCGCGCGCGCAGGCATCGAGACCTGGTGTTTTCCGGTCTGAGTGCCTGGCGCATGGTCTTCGACGGGCGTTTCAAGCTGGTTCGCGGCTATGATCCGGCAAAGCGCATTGGGGGTGATGTTTTCGAACCGATGCATGTGCCGTCCGACGAGACGGAGCGCCTTCAGCGCGAGCGTCCCCAGTTGCTGTTCGATCTACAGCGCAATGAGAGGGACGATGTCACCGCTGAATTTCCCCAGGTCTTTCGGCGACTGAGCGCCGCCCTTGATGAGCATCTGGCTCATTAATAATCGTAGGATAACGAAATATTCCAGCGGCGGGACAGACCGAGGAAGACGAGCGCGGTTGAGGCGTCGTGGTTGTCGCCATCGTCTGCATCGGAAATATAGCGCGCGTCGAACAAATTGAAGATGTGCAATTGCAGTTTTACTTTGCCATTGCCAAATGTATTGCCGGGCAGGATATAACCCGCGTGGAGATCAGCCAAATTATAATTTGGCACTTTCCACGATTGCTGGCGGTCATCGGGATCTGTTCGGTTGGCGGGATCGAATTTGGCGTAGTGATCCATAAATCGCCTCAAGCTCAGCGTGGTGTAAAGCCCGCGCATGGGAAATACCGTACTGCTCAGCGCAAGGGTTTTTTGCGCCGAGTCGCCTACCTTCAATCCATTGGCATAGACTTGAAACGTGTCTGCAACCAATGGGTCTTCTTCGAGAAAAAATGTGGCGCGCGCATCGTTGAGCCATTCCCAGTTGCCGAGTGAGACCATGCTGCGCATCTCCAACTTGGGATGGGGGCGCGCCTTGAAGTCGAACTCTATACCTGTGTGCCGCGCGTCAATGCCGCTGAGCAAAAACCGGAAGTTCTGGTCGAGCTTTGCGCTGTAAACGCTCTTGGGCCACGAGCGGTCGATCCATCTGGTGTAATAGAAGTTTGCGTTTCCGGTTATCACCCCGCGTTTGAGGTAGCCTGCGCCCAACTCAAAAGACGCCACTTTTTCATTGAATGTGGGGTCGTAGAGGCTGTTGTCATAGTGATAAACCGATCCAAATTTGGGTGCTGTTGAAAGCCAGCCCATATTGGCATACACATTGACCGTAGGAGTCATATTGTAATTGCCCCCCGCCTTGAGCGTATAGCCTCCAAAGCTTTTCCAATCTGTCTGATCCCATTCTCCATTGATCCTGGCGCGAAAATAGTCGATGCGCTTATACGCTGTTATGGATGCCGATGTGCTCAAAAATGCCGTAAAGTCGTTCATTTGCCTTTCGATTTGAATAAATCCGCCTCCCCAGCGCGTCAGACCATCGGTGTGATATGCGATCCTGTCTCCAAGGCGTTTAACAGAAGTCGCGGCATTGCTGTCTCCTGTAAAAACGTAATAATCTGCCCCGATCAAATTTCGCACTTCGCGCCAGTGCTGCCCCTCATAGCCGCGCAAGTCAATGCCAAAGGCGAGCTTATAGGCAGGCGTTAGCGCGTATTCGCCCGTGCCCAAATATCCGTAATAGTATTGCAGGCTGCCCGTGTTTCGCATAATGGTCTTTGCCGCAATCTCAAAGGCTTCGACCTCGCCTGCAAGCACCAGGTCGGGATTGGCTCGCGATGCGGGTTCCGTGTTCAACTCATCTACTGCGTGCTGCCAGTCGATGCTGCCGTCTGCCCTGGTTCCCGGATTGACGCCCAGGCGCCCCAGGCCTCCGCCCTTGCCGCGCGCCCAATAAAAGACATTGGACAAAACAAACCGATCGTTGGGTATCCAATACCAGTTCAAATTGGCTTGTGTTTTGTGATAGTAGTTCTCGCGTTCCATAATGGTCGCATTGTCGCGCGCGTCGCGCACCTTGCCGTTAAAAAATTCCCGATAAGATGAAAACGGCGAATATCCCCAGTTGGGATTGTAATTGACCCCGTAATTTTTCGCTTCTGTTGCGCCAGTGCCCAAAGACCGCGCGTAATCGGCATCAAAAGTGCCAATGGGTTGCTTGAACAGGCGGTGCCCGTGGCGTTGCGGCGTACCCACGACAAACAACTCGAATTTGTGTGTTTCAGAGGCCAAAAAGCTCAACGCTCCGAAATACGCCCACCCTTCTGTCCACGTTTGATCGGGTATGCCATTGCCAACTTTGCGTGAAATGCCCATGCTCATCGCGGTTTTTTTATTGAGTAAGCCCGATGAAAAATTGACCGTGGTTTTGTAATAGGCACTGGTCGCGGCTTCCTGTTTGATCTTAAAACCGCGCTGTTGACGGGCGGCATCGGTAATAATATTCAGCGTGCCCCCCACTGAGGCTATCGCCAAATTTGAGGCACCCAATCCGCGCTGCACCTGTATGGACGACGTCACATCGCTGAGAACATCCCAGTCAACCCAATAGACCCACCCGGTTTCCATATTGTTGACTGGCACGCCATTGACCATGACGGCGATGTTGCGCTGGTCAAATCCCCGCACATTGATGCGCGAATCGCCATCGCCACCGCCTTGCTCGGTCGCATAAACGCCCGGCGTATCGTTCAAAAGCATCGGCAGACTGCGAGAGCCGAGTTTGCGATCTATATCGGATTTTGGCACATCGGAGAACGCAATGGGCGTTTCGCGCAATTTGGCGCGCGGCGCGCTCACAACGACTTCTTCAAACTGCACGGCTTCGGGCATTAGCGCCACAACCAACGCACCCATCCCCTCTTTTACTGTGACGGTATTGCGATATTCCTTATAGCCCACAAAGCTGATGACGAGCGTGTGGCTACCCTCGCTGACATTGGGTATCGCAAAATTTCCATCGAGGTCTGTGGCTGTTCCCCCCGCGTGCGTTTCCAAATAAACATTTGCGCCGAACAGCGATTCCCCGGTTTTCTCATCGCGCACCTGGCCGCTGAGCACAGCGGCAGACAGGGTTGCAGGCGCTAAAAACAAAAATATCAGAAACTTCATAAAAACCTCGTGTAATTACTGTGATATGAGGCGCGGCAATGCCGAAATATAGGTAGGCAATCTTCCTCAGACAATAGAGATTATCCGGCAATAGCGCGTGGTATGAAGAACTTTAAAAGAAGGTAGTGGTGAATTTCACTCGGGCTTTATGCAGGGGCAAATACCATTGCATCACGTCCTGTAATTGATTAATCTGTGTGTGGAGGGGAACACTTATGTTAGAAATAGACAGATCGGTATTTAAGGCGATTGGAGAGTCGGTTCACTTTGATCCGCTGGTCGATATCCGACATCCAGAATTGGTGCGTGTTGGCGATGATGTGGCGTTTCACAATGGGGTTTTTGTGAATCCCTGTGGCGCGTGGATCGATATTGGTAGCCATACGCATTTTGCGCCGTATAGCGTGTTGTACGGGCCTTTGACCATTGGCAATTATGTGGCGGTGGCGGCACATGTGGTTTTTGCGAGTGTGGGACATGGGTACGGTCGAATCGATATTCCGATGGTGCAACAAAGGGTGCAAAAGCGGGAGATTGTCGTGGAGGATGATGTGTGGTTTGGTGCCAATGCCGTGGTTATTGGCGGGGTGCGCATTGGCGCGCACAGTATTGTGGGCGCGGGCGCGGTTGTGACGCGCGATGTGGAGCCGTATTCGGTGGTTGGAGGCACACCGGCCCGGTTGATCAGGAAGCGAGACGAGAGAGACGAAGGGAACACACGATGACAGGACGCGAATATTTGGAGTCGATTATGCCAACGCGCGAGATGGTGGATCATTTTGTGACGCCTGCGAAGGCAGATGTGCCAGCGGAGTTGGCGCGGATTATGTGTAATAATGCACAGTCGGCGTTTGATCCGGAGATCGGATGGGTGGTTTGCGATGGGTTTCGCGGGGGTGGTGTGGATGATTCGCGCGGGTTTTACGCTTATGAGAAAGACGGTGCGCGGCAAGTGGTCAATTATGCGGATCGCCCGTGTCGCATTCATACGTATGGGAATAGTTTTACGCATTGCGATCAGGTGAGCAATGGGGAGACGTGGCAGGAGTATTTGGCCGCGCATTTGCTGGAGCCTATTCGCAATTACGGCGTTGGTGGGCACAGTGTGTATCAGGCGTATCGGCGAATGTTGATTGTGGAGAGGGAATATCCCGCCGAGTACGTGATTTTGAATGTGTGGGATGACGATCACTTTCGAAATTTGGACGCCTGGCGGTCCATTCGCATGGGAAGGCAGGGGCGGTTTACGCTGCCGCATTTGCGCGTGGATCTGGAAAGTGGTACTGTGGAAGAGCGCGAGAATTTGTGCAAGACGCCCGAGGAACTCTATCGGCTGTGCGATGCGGATTGGGTGTGGGAGACTTTTGGCGATGATCCGATTTTGCATGCGGTTATGGCGCGTAGAGGCAGTGCGGAAGATGCGTCGGCTATGGCGCAAAGTATGGGGGGAGAACTCGAGAATGCGGGATCGGATGCCGAGGTTTATAGCTTGCATACCGAGGCGGCTTTGTTTGCGACGCGGTTTGTGATTGAAAGGGCAGAGGCATTTACGAAGGCCAATGGGAAAAAGTTGCTGGTTGTTTTGTCATTTGGTTCGAGTAATATAGCTCGGGCATTAGAAGGTGAGCCGCTTTTTGACCAGACGTTTTTGGATTGGTTGGCGACAAAGGATGTGCCGGTGATCGATTTGCGCGACGCTTTTCGGGAGGAGTACGCGACATATCGGGGGGATGTGCAGGCGTTTTTGGAACCGTATTATATCGGGCATCACACGCCGCGCGGAAATTTCTTTTTTGCATGGGCGATTAAAGATCGAGTTGTTGAATGGCTCGATCCCAGGCCATTGCCCTATCGATAGGAGTATGCGATATGACCCCAGAAGAAAAGTTTATGTTTGATCTCGACGGGTATCTGGTGATTAAAGATGTGTTGAGCCGCGAGGAATTGGATGTGCTCAATGCGGTGGCAGATAGAGCGTTTCCCAGGGATTACGGGGATGTGGAGGCAGATGATGAATTTGGCAATGCTAAAGGTGTGCGCCGCGCACCGAGTATTGTGGATTGGGATGTGGCGTGTCGGGATTTAATCGATCATCCCAAAGTGTTGCCTTATCTCGTTGACTTGCTGGGACCGAAGTTCCGCCTGGATCACGATTATGCCATTTTTATGCTGAAGAATGGGAGGCGAGGCAGTTTGCACGGCGGTCAGCCGAATTTGTTTCACCATTATTACAGGTATCGAGATGGCGTGATGCAGTGTGGTTTGTCGGTGTTGACGTATGTGTTGTCGGACGCCAATGCGGGGGATGGGGGATTTGCCTGTGTCCGGGGCAGCCACAAGAGCAATTTCAGGATGGATTTGCCGCGCGATGTGCAGCGGTTTGAGCGGGTTCCGCACTATGTTGTTCAGCCAGAGGCAAAGGCGGGGGATGCGATTTTTTTTACTGAGGCTCTGGTGCACGGTACATTGCCGTGGCGGGCAGATCACGAGCGCAGGGTGTTGCTTTACAAATACGGTCCGGGGCATTTGATTTCTGCGCCAAAGGGGTACGATGGTTCGGTTTATGAGGGGTTGACCGAGCAACAGAAGCGGATTTTGGCGTCTCCCGGCGTACACGACCGGCCGGATGTGCGAATAGACGAATAGACGAATAGACGAGAAAAGCGCGAATAGACGAATAGACGAATAGACGAATAGACGAATAGACGAATAG
>VXRD01000088.1 GCA_009838845.1 Gemmatimonadota bacterium
TGTATAAGCTACAGGAGGATGAAATTCTCAAAGACTTTGAAATATTTCGAGAGAATTTGAGGCAGGGGAATGCCGCGACTTGAGCTTGTTGTTGACGCAAGCCCATTGATTTCTGCGCTCCTGGGAGGGCAAGCATTAAAATTGCTATACAGTCCGTTATTTTTATTTGCTACAACAGAACGCACAACCTGGGAAGTCAAAAAATATATACCAGAAATAGCAGAGCGTCTTGAAATCTCAGAAATTGAAATACTGGAGACATTTGAAGACTTTCCGTTAGTTGCTTACCAATCAAATCTTTATAGCTCTGCTCTTAGTCGAGCAAGAAATAAAATTGGACTTCGCGATCCAAAAGATGTAGATATTCTCGCTCTCGCATATCATCTCGGGACGCCATTGTGGACTCAGGATCTCGATCTTATAGACATTGAAGACATTCAAACTATTACAACACAAGATTTACTAACTATCATAGCCACAAATGAATAGTCCGCATATGTCTCTGCAATGTCTAACGCGATTCACTTGCTTCCTTAAATGCTTTCAGGACCGCGTTAATTTGCGTCTGATAATGTGTATAATGCGTGCGATACCAGTTCAAAACTTCGGGTTCCATTCGCAGAGAAATTGGAACACGCTTTTGGGGATAGACGACACGTAACTGTGTCATATCGCAGTCATCAAGCGTGAGGGTATCGGGATCGTCTTTTATCGCCTGATCAATCTCCTCATCTGTCACGCGATCCAAATAATCAAAGTCTGTCCGCGACTTCTCGCTTTTAGACTTTCGACCAGAAAATCTCTCGTTCATCTTTTCTTGCCCTCCTCGCTGAAATAAGACGAATTTCATTGCCGCGCCATGTATAAACTACTGTGATCTCTCGTCCTGCAAGTAGCCCGATTGCAAGTTCTCTCTTCTCATCGCGCTCCTGCTTAGATGGAATGATAATATGGAAATCAAAGAAAATATCCCGGGCATCTCTGAAGTCAATACGGTGATTTTTGATATTGATTTCGTTCTTGTTGAGGTCCCATTGAAATAACATGCAGAGAATATACAATATGTATATACAAAAATCAAAAAATTTTTAAAAAGAAGGAGGTGATATTAACCTCCTCTTTTCTTTGCCTTGACAGCGGGAACAAACTGTATTAGGATGCATCCCGATATTCACAGGAGAAACATAATGTCTGACCATTACGACGTCATAGTAGCGGGCGCGGGCATAGGCGGATTGTGTGCGGCCCTGCGCGCTCGGGAAAAAGGCGCATCCGTAGCCATCGTCGAAAAAGCCGAAACAATTGGCGGATCTGCCGCTGCATCGGGCGGCACAATCTGGTGTGCAAAAAACATCGACGAATGGCTCAAAGTGCAGCCCAATGGCGACACAGCACTCGGCACCGCGCTCATCGACCGCTTCTACACAGGCATCGAATGGCTCCGCAAACAGGGCGTCTCCCTACAAGCGCGCGAAGACAAACCGTACAAATTTCAACGCACCATCTACCAGTTCACACCCGACGCGCGCACCGCAATGGAAATCCTCGGTTATCAGTTCCAACACAGGGGCGGCACCATCCTCATACACACCGGCTTGACCGGCCTCATCGGCGGCAACGGCAAACCCATCACCGGCGTCAAAACCACACACTCAAAAATAACAGCCCAATCCGTCATCCTATCAACCGGCGGATATCAGGCCAACCCCAAATTGCGCGCGCAGTATTTCGGCGCAGAATCCGATCACATGATCGTCCGCGGCGTACCTCAAAACACCGGCGGAGGCTTTCAAAGCGCACTCGAAGCAGGCGCCCAACCCACAGAACCCCTCAACCGCTTCTACGGCCACCTCCTACCCGCACCGCCCGCACGAGTCGGCCTGCACAACTTCCTCAAAGTCAAACCCGACTTCAGCGAATACGCCATCTTAATCAACCTCAAAGGCGAGCGATTCGACGACGAATATCTCGGCGACGAAGTCACCTGCCACACCCTCGTCCAGCAACCCCGGGCCACGGCCATCCTCATCTTTGACCAGCACATCCGCGACAACCAGAACGCGCTCTCCCAATGGCCCACCCCGGACAACGACCGCGTCAAAAACATCCGCGAAGCAGGCGGCGAAGTCATCAAAACATCATCCCTTGAAGAACTCACCCGCGCACTGACCAACCGCTGGCACATCCCCGCCCACACCTTTGAAAAAACAATGGCCGAATACGCAACCGCATGCGCCACAGGCAACGGTCAAACCCTCTCAATACCAAAAACCGGCGGCCTCATCCCCCTCAACACACCGCCCTATTACGCCATCCGCACACGCCCCGGCATCACCTTTACTTATGGCGGAGCCAAAATCAACGCCAGAGCACAAGTCATAGACAAAAACGACCACCCCATCCCGGGCCTCTACGCAGCCGGCGCCGACTGTGGCGGCATCTACACCCGGGGCTACACAGGCGGCCTGTGCATGGGCCTCGCGTATGGCCTCATCGCAGGCGAAGGCGCGGCGGAATACGCTATAAAATAAAGAAGAAATATCGGGTCTAAGGTTGACAAATCGACATTGTGTGAGTATATCTTTTTCATCATCGACGAAAAAAATAAAATTTTACCTTGCATAGATTTTTGGATTGGCACTGTAATAACGAAACACCATGGCAGAATTTGAAAACATAGATGAAATCGGTCCTTGGTCAGAAATAAAGCTGGAGATTATTCAGAAATATGCAAGTGCATATTCCGTGATATTATCCAAAAAGGACATTCTTTCCCACGCCTATATTGATGCTTTCTCAGGACCGGGTTTTCACCTTTCTAAAACAGACAAAGATCGATTTATACAAGGTAGCCCCTGGATAGCCCTTGAAACTGAACCGCGCTTTGATGATTATTACTTCATTGATATGGACAGCGATAAAACAGATATTTTAGAAGACCTTGCCCAAAACCATGATCGCGTCCATATTAGCAACGGAGACTGTAATGACTTATTGATAAATGATATTTTTCCTGAGGTACAATATGAAGACTATCGAAGAGCACTCTGCCTTCTGGATCCCTACGGATTGAATTTAAATTGGGAGGTTATTTCTCAAGCTGGTCAGATGAGAAGTGTAGAAATATTTCTGAACTTCCCCACAATGGACATGAATCGAAATGTATTTCGGCAATACCCCGAAATGGTTTCACAACACAATATCAATCGGATGAATGCCTTTTGGGGCGATGAATCCTGGCGTGATATTGTTTATTCCGAGTCACAACAGACCGATCTTTTCGATAATAATACAATCGAAAAAGTTTCCGATAATGACATTGTTGCCCGTGCGTTTCAAGATCGGCTAAAAAACAAGGCCGGTTTCCAACATGTACCTTCCCCCCTCCCCTTAAAAAATTCGACAGGTGCAACGCTTTACTACCTCTTTTTTGCTTCACAGCGACCGGTTGCAAAAAAGATTGTCGAAGATATTTTTTCAAAGTATAGGGGAGCTATGTAATGACAAAATCAAAGATCGAGTGGACTGAGGCGACCTGGAATCCTTTAACCGGATGCACCAAGATCAGCCCTGGCTGTAAATTTTGCTATGCTGAAAGGATGGCAAAACGCTTGCAGGCAATGAGGAATCGGAACTACAAAAATGGATTCGACCTCGCGCTTCACGAGCATATGTTAGAACTGCCACTGAAGTGGAAGAAACCACGAATCGTTTTTGTAAATTCTATGAGCGATATGTTTCACGAAGATGTACCTATCTCCTTTATCCAGAAGTGCTTCGATGTAATGAGAAGGGCTTACTGGCATGAATTTCAGGTACTCTCCAAACGAGCAGACCGCCTGCAGAAAATTTCTGAGTTCATTGATTGGCCCAATAATGTTTGGATGGGTGTTAGCGTCGAGAATTGTGATTACACTTGGCGTATTGATTGCCTCAGAACGACCAATGCCTTTATCAAATTTCTTTCGATAGAACCACTTCTCGGGCCTATTGATAATTTGGAACTCAATCAGATTGATTGGGTTATTGTCGGTGGTGAATCGGGACCACACAGCCGAATTATGAGAGAGGAATGGGTTATCAATATCCGAGATCAGTGCTTAGATGCTAAGGTTCCGTTCTTCTTCAAACAATGGGGAGGTACTAATAAAAAAAAGGCTGGGCGGTTATTGGAGGGGCGTGAATGGAACGAAATGCCTCCGGTCTTCTCTCGTTCTTCAAACCTGTCGTCCTATCAAGAACAGACCTCACAAACATCATTATTCCAAATGACCTCTGATTAAGCTCATCCTAATGAAGTGTTAAAGAGATAAAATGTTCTCTTTTACTTTGGTACCTTGGGGTGCTCTTGTAAAAAACGCCCCGCTCGGTTATACCAGCGTGGCGTTTTTCTTTGTATAAATATCCTTATACCTGTGGCTGTTTATACTTTTTAAGCAATCACCTCTTCATCAATACGGAGACTCTCATGCAACCCAACATCCTCTTTGCTTTTGCCGACGACTGGGGGCGTTATGCCAGCGCTTACCGGCACATAGAAGGTCCCAACTCGCTCAACCACCTCATCGACACCCCCAACTTTGACCGCATCGCCCGCGAAGGCGCGTTATTCACCAACGCCTTTGTACCCGCGCCGAGCTGCACCCCTTGCCGAAGCTCCATCCTCTCTGGACAATACTTCTGGCAAACCGGCCTCGGCGCCATCTTACAAGGCGCGATATGGGACGAAAGCATCCCCACGTACCCCCTCGAACTCGAAAAAGCCGGATACCACATCGGCTACACCTACAAAGTCTGGTCCCCTGGAAAAGCCGCCAACGCCCCTTATGGCGCCGACCGAACCCGCTATGAATCCGCCGGCAACAACTACCGGAGATTCTCCCACTGGGCAACCAGACACGCCGAAGAACTGGGCGTTGAAGGCGCCAAACAAGCACTCCTGGACGAAACCCGCGACAACTTCAATTCATTCCTCAACGCCCGTCCAGAGAACACACCCTTCTGCTACTGGTGGGGACCCACCAACACCCACCGCTCCTGGGAACGCGGCTCGGGCAAAGCCTTATGGGGTTTAGAACCCGACGACCTCAAAGGCCGCTTACCCGGCTTCCTGCCCGATGTACACGACATCCGCGAAGACGTAGCCGACTACCTGGGCGAATGTCAGGCCGTTGACGCGGGCCTCGGCGTATTGATCCAGCGCCTCGAAGAAATCGGCGAACTCGACAACACCCTCATCGTCGTCAGCGGCGACCACGGCATACCGGGCTTTCCACGCGGCAAATGCAACCTCTATGACATCGGCTGCGAAGTCACCCTTGCCGCGCGCTGGCCCAACAACATCCCCGCGGGACGCACCGTTGAAGATTTTGTCAACCTCATGGACCTCGCCCCCACATTTCTCGAAGCCGCAGGCACAAATATCCCCGATACCATGACCGGCAAAAGCTTGCTCCCCGTACTCAAAAGTGACCAGAGCGGCCTAATCGATCCCGACCGCACCTTTGTCATCACCGGCAGAGAACGGCACGTTGGCACCGCAAGAGAAGGCCAGCTACCCTACCCGCAGCGCGCCATCCGCACGGCCGACTTTCTCTACATCCACAACTTTGCACCCGACCGCTGGCCCATGGGCGATCCCCAGGGACTCGACGACCTCCATGCAGAAGCCCCTTCTGCCGAAGACCTGACAGGGAAAACCTTCATCGCCTATCCCGACATGGATGCCAGCCCCACAAAATCCTATATGATCCTCCACCGCGCAGAAGAAGAAGTACAGGAACTATTCGAAATCGGCTTTGGCAAACGTCCCCAGGAAGAACTCTACGACCTGCGCGTGGACCCGCACTACCTGAACAACATCGCCGACGACCCCGAATACGACCCCATCCGCAAAGAACTCGCCACCGCACTCATGCAGACCCTCCGCGAACAAAATGACCCGCGCCTCGTGGAATCACCCTGTCGATTCGAACACGCGCCCTATGCCGGACCAGTTGACGAAAATTGGTAAAAAAAAACGGCTCCTCAATCGAGGAGCCGTTTTTTCGCATCCTACAAACAACTTAATGAAACACCACCATCTTCGTCTCCGTCATCTCCTCCACCGCGTACTTCGGTCCCTCCTTGCCCATTCCACTATCCTTCAGACCGCCATAGGGCATCAAATCCGCGCGCCACTGCGTACCCCAATTGACGTGAATATTGCCCGAATGGACTTCCCGCGCAAACCGCATCGCCCAGTGGATATTCTCTGTAAACAGTGCCGCACTCAAACCGTAATTCGTATCATTGGCCATCTCAATAGCCGCGTCGATATCGTCAAACCGCGTAATACCCACCGCAGGCCCAAACAACTCATCGCATGAAATCTTCATACTCGGATCCACATCGGCGAGAATCGTCGGCTGATAAATCGCACCATCGCGATCGCCGCCCGTTACCAGACGCGCGCCAGCCCCCACCGCATCCTGAATCCACGCCTGCACGCGCACGGCATCGCGCTCCCTCACCATCGGACCCATCGTCACGCCATCAGCAATGGGATCGCCCGTCGTCAGCGCCTCGACCTTTGGCGTCAATGCATCGATAAAATCGCCGTAAACCGCATCATTGACAATCACCCGCTGCGCTGAAATGCATACCTGCCCGGCATTGGCAAAACCCGTTGTCGCCGTCGCAGCAGCCACCTGATCCAGATCCGCATCGGGCATCACAATCAAAGGCGCATTGGACCCGAGTTCCATCGTCACCTTCTTCAACCCCGCCATATTGCAAATCTCTTCCCCCACATCGCGGCTACCCGTAAAACTGATCTTGCGCACGCGGGTATCCGAACACAGCGCATGGCCCAATTCATTCCCCGGACCCGTAATACACTGCACAGCCTCGGCAGGCACACCGGCCTCCACCAGAATCTCCACCAGCTTCAGCGCCGAAAGCGGCGTATCCGTAGCCGGCTTCACAATCACCGCATTGCCCGCAGCCAGTGCAGGACCCACCTTGTGACACACCAGATTCAGGGGAAAATTAAACGGCGTAATCGCCAGCACCACCCCACACGGCACGCGCAGCGTAAAACCAAACTGATCGCGCACACCCGAACCGCCATCCAGCGGAATGGTCTCGCCGTACAACCGCTTCGCCTCCTCAGCAGACAGCGTCATCGTCTCAATCGCCCGCCCGGCCTCGCCGATACCCTCAGCCAGAACCTTGCCCTCTTCCAGCGTAATCGTGCGCCCCAAATCCTCAACCCGCTCCTGCATCAAATTCACAGCCCGATGCAAAATCTCATACCGCTCATAAGCCGTCAAAGCCGCCATCGCTTTAGCACCGCGCACAGCCGTCGCAATCGCCACCTCCGCATCTGCTGCATCGCCTTTTGGCACCGTATCCACCACCGAATTGTCAAATGGATTGATCACATCGATCTTCTCAGCCTTATCCACCCATTGACCACCAATATGCATCTTCACGGCAAACCTCCTTCAATTAAAAATTACCATTCTCGAACTTCAATTTCATCTCAGACCACTCATCATGCACAGCGACACCTTGCAAGTCAACAAAATTCAGCCCTCGCCTCACCGCAACCACGCATCCAAATGCTCCGCCACAAAATCGTCGTCGTTCAAATGCGGATAAGCGGCATACACGCGGTCAATCTCCTCCATTTGTCCCGGCGACAGACCCTCTTCCGGATTCAAACACCACACACCCTCCAAAAGCCCCTGCCTTCGCAACACCTCGTGAACGCCGGCAATACACCCGTGAAAATCATTTGCCACATCAAAAAGCGCCGCATTGCAATCCGTCACCTCAATCGCCCGCGTCAGCATCTCTTGCGGCACAGCATCCAGTTTCGCAATCTCGTGACACGCCCTCAAAATTTCCACCGCCTTCTTTGTCCACACCGCCCAATGCCCCAAAAGCCCACCCACAATACGCACATCCACACACGCGCCATCGCACCAAAACCGATGCGACGTCAGCAAATCCATCACAATATTATCGTCATTTCCCGTATAAAGCGCAATATCCTCCACCCGTCCCGCCGCCACAACCCCGCGAATCACATCCAGCGTCTGATACCGATTAAAAGGCGCGATCTTAATACCCACCACAGACTCAATCTCTGCAAAACGCCGCCAAAAATCAAACGGCAACACACATCCTCCCACAGCCGGCTGCAGATAAAACCCCATCACCGGAATCACATCGGCTATGGCGCGGCAATGTGCAACCATCGCATCGACACCCGCATTGGCAAAAGCACGCAAACTCACCAACCCGACCTCATAGCCGCAATCACGCGCAACCTCTGCCTCTGCCACCGCCTGTCGCGTATTCCCCACAATGCCCGCCACGCGGATAAAATCAGCTGGAGCATCGGCATCCATCACACACGCAGTCAGTTCCAGAACAGGCCGGTACAAATCCCATTTGGGATCGCGAATTTCAAATTGCGTGGTATGCACCCCCACGGCCAAGCCCCCCGCACCAGCAGCAATATAATAGCGCGACAACGCCTGCTGTCGTCGTGCATCCAACTTCCGCTCCGCGGTCAGAGCCAGCGGATGTGCGGGAATCACCTGCCCTTTCTTTAGGGCCGCCTCAACATCTTTTTTCAACATCTGTCATTCTCCACGAACAGCAAAAACCTTCTGGATCGCGGCTCAACCATGCCCCTGCGTGGTGTTGAGCAGGGGATCATGCCGCGATGACGGGTGTCCTTCCCACTTTCCACTTCCCACTTCTCACTTCCCTCGCCTTTCAATCTCCGCCCGATAATCTTCTGGCGTATCCAGATCCCGCAAAATACCCTCATCATCTACCGGCACCTCCAGCGTATCGTGCGGGTGCCCGCGCATGACCGGCTTGAGACCCTCATCTCCAGAAAGCCTCAGAATCTCGTCCCGGTAACGCGACAAATTGACCAGCACCGGATGCCCGCGCTTTCCACCCGAAATGGGAATCACAACACCCCGATCGCCCTCGCGGTATGTCCGCAACACAGCCTGAACAACATTCAATTCAATCTGAGGCTGATCCCCGAGTGCGATCAGCACCGCATCTGCATCCTCAGGCAAATGGTGGAGACCGCAAAGAACACTGGAAAACATCCCCTCGCGGTACGCGTCATTCACGCAACACAGCACGGTCCGACCGCGCAAACTCTCGCGCACAGCATCTGCATCGTGCCCCAAAACCACCACAACGCCAGCCAGATCAGCACCTGACAGCGTATCAACTACTGTTTGAAGAACCGTTCGATCGCCAAAAGGCAACAACTGTTTGGTTGACCCCATGCGCCGCGCCATACCCGCGGCCAGCACAAGACCGTAAATTTGCTCGTTCATATATCAGCTTTCAGCTATCAGCTTTCAGCTAATAGCTTGTTTTGCTAACTGCTGACCGCTGACCGCTTATTTTGCATTTGTAGTATAATGATAAGGCTTATTGTTGACAAGCGCGTATTTTAACAGCTTATATATCATTCCATAAACTTATAATAAAACAACATTTTATTAAAATAACTTGACTTTTTCTATTCAGGCATTAAATTTCGGGGTTATAAATAAACGAAACGCGGGCATCTCAAAACGCGAGGTCACGCCATTGATTTGCGAACAATGTGGCAAAGTTCCAGCAACAAAAGCACAAACCCATATCGAAAACGGCATAAAGCGCGTCCTTTATCACTGTGATACCTGTTCGGGCCTTACCGCCCCCAAATTAGACCGACCATGCGCGCAGTGCAAACAGCGGGAAGGCGAGATTAAACTCACCCGTATTCGCCCGCACGGCCGGGTAGTTACATATATCTGTCAGGCCTGTGCTGACGTAAACTAATATGAATCTCAAAAACTTCATCAATCCCCCTGCGGCTGACCGTCTCGTTCCATTTTGGATATGGAACGGCATCATAGAAGAAAACGAACTCGTTCGTCAAATCCGCGAAATGAGCGAAAAGAGGCTCGGTGGATTCTGCCTATCAACAGGACCCGGGCTAAAAACGCCCTATTTGTCGCACATCTGGTTCGAGCGCGTAAAATTGGCACTCGAAACAGCAGAAGAAAATGGCCTCCAGGTCTGGATCCACGACGAATACCGCTATCCAGGTGGTATTGGATCGACCCAAATCACCTTAAACCATCCTCAATTCATCGCACAACAACTCACCTTTCGCGAAACCGTTGTACAGGGCGGACAACAAGTTGACCTTATGCTGCCCTGGGCACCCGTGTTGCAAGCATTCGCTGTGCCCTTGCGAAGAGACCGCTGTCTGTGGGAAGACAAACAAGATATCAGTGCTTATCTGGGGGTCAATCACCAACACCACGCATTGCGTAACAACAGCGCTGTGTCCGCCCACCATCCCTACAATTATGTATCTTTTAATCCCACCCGCCGACTGTACTGGAAGGCACCTGCCGGACGTTGGCGCGTGCTCGTTTTTTTGCAAGAACCCACGGCAACCAGCGATTGTCCTGGCTCACACCTCGATCGGTTCAATCCAGAGTCTGTTCGCACCCTGCACCAGACCATTCAACAACCCTACATCGAACAATTTTCCGCCTTTCAGGGCAAAACCTTAAAGGGCATCTTAACTTCGGAAACGCATTTTCCCAAAGATCGCCTGCCCTGGTCACCTGTATTGCCCGACTACTTCCAAACGCGCAATGGCTACAATATACTCCCTTGCTTGCCTGCCCTCATAACCTACTTTGGACCCAACACGAGCCGCATCCGCTACGATTATTTTCAAACCCTGAGCGAACTGCAACAGCGGCACGACAGCGCGCGCAGTGCCGACTGGTGCAAAGAGCACGACCTCAATTATGCGAGCGATATAACCCCGCTTCGCAATGCCCATCGCACTACCATACCCATACCTGGTACAGGCGGTAGTGTTGAACGCACCAGAGAATACGTCGTATCATATCGCCACAGCCCTGAATTTGCAACGTCGCTCGCCGCACAGACAAGCACTTCACGCGTACTCAATACCTGTTTTCAAAACACGGGCTGGGCAACCACGCTGCAAGATATGAAAGCACAGCTCGATACCCTCGGCACCCACGGAACCAACTTCTTTGCGCCCCACGCCCTCTACTACACACTCGACGGATTGCGCAAACACGCCACATCTCTATTTCATCAAAATCCCTACTGGAAACACTTCCATCTGCTGTCTGACTACGCGGGGCGACTTGCCCATCTCTTAATCCAGGGTCAGCAAGTCGCCGATATTGCACTCCTCGAGCCCGTCACCAGCCTGTGGGCACACCTCGCACACCCGTTTCACAACTGGTCTTATGTCGGCTATGATCCCGATGAAGAAACACTGACCAATAACCTCGTTGCCGACTGGGCCTGTATTGCCCGCGCTCTGTATCAGATGCAGCGGCCATTTCAAAGTCTTGACCCGGCCCTCCTCGCTCAGGCGGAAATCACCAACCGCCAATTGCAGATCGGCAAAACGCGCTACACGGTCCTGATCATTCCTCCCATCACCAATCTGGAACGCGCAGCTTTTGATAAGCTACGCGCATTTATCAATGCAGGCGGTCTCGTCATCGCCCTGGGATTATTGCCCATCGAGGATATTCAAGAGGGCACATCGGTCGTCGAGGGATTTTCGCGGTTGACCGACATGGATCCCGGGCGAATGATTCGCGATTATACCGGCCACGAATCGGGCGTCCACTTGCTGAGTCGAGACAACTTCATGTTTATCCGCACGGGGGGTACTGTAGAAAAAAATCAGGCGACATCCATGCTGGAACGCCTGCTCGACGAAATACTGCCTCGGCGAGTACACATCCTGTCAGACGGGAAAAGCGCCGACACAATACAATATCACCACCGAACAGATGAAAAGCATCGCATATTCTTTTTTTCCAATCGGGAAAATTCGCCCGTTACAACACAAATTTTTATACCCGCCTCCGACGGACATATAGAGAAATGGGATTTAGAAACGGGCAAACGCACACCACTTGTGGTCGAACCTGCCGGAGAAATGAGTCGCATTAACCTCTCCTTTGATCGGCTGCAATCACATATGATCGTAACCTCTCCGGGCCACCCGAAAAAAGAAAAAGAAGAGCCTCTGGTAGAAACGCTCAAACTCAATTTAACAGGTCACTGGAAAGTTGATCCAGAAGAAGATAATGCCTTGCGCCTGGACAAATTCAAAACGAAATTCGACCCGTCTAACACGGGCAAACGCCAGGGCTGGCATCAGCCGACTTATAGCGATAGCAGATGGTCCGAAACGCGCCCACAACCTTTTGACGACCCAGAAGAAAAAACGATTTGTTGGTACCGAAAAACCTTTATCGCAGACATTGTCCCCAGTAAACTCTCTCTGGTCATGGATCGAAGTGCCATTCAGGGAGAGCACCAGATCTACATCAACGGTTCCAAATTGCCGAGCAATGCTTTTCGCCCCACCTTCCGATTCGATCACGCCAACGCGACGTGTTCCGTGGGACAACGCATAAACAAGGGCAAAAATGTGATCGCCATCCGTGTGGAAGTCAACAGCCCGGGTGATGGCCTCGTCGATGCCCTGTATCTCTTTGGACGTTTTCAGGTCAAATCCTGGCGCAACGTATATCCCAAACTATCACCCCTTCAAGATAGCGGTCCAATTTTTGACCTCAAAGCACAGGGACTGCCCTTCTATGCTGGCACCGTGTCATACACCCGGGACATCGATATCAAAACCCTGCCCCAAACCCCACGTTTCAAAATAGACCTCGAACGCACCGTGAAAAACCTCGGCGACATCGTCGAAATAACAATCAACGGCCAGTCTTTGGGCGTACGCGCCTGGGCACCCTATTGCTGGACTGGAAAAACAGCCCATCTCAAACAAGGCAAAAATCGCGTTGTCTTCCGCATCACCAACACACTCGAAAAATTGCTCACCGGCATGACATATCAGCCGAAAACGCGCAAAATGATTCCGGTAGAGATATAAAATCACCTGTAGGGGCGGGTTTTAAACCCGTCCCTACAGCAAATATTTTCGTATCAGATACTGATAAATCTGCACAAAATCGCCTCGTCCATTATCCGCATTGTAAAAGTGACATATAGGATTGGGATTCACTTCCAAAACAAAAAAATCATTGGAACTGACGATCAAATCAACCGCGTAAAAACCCAAATCCAGCACCCGATTTAACGCCTGTGTCAACGCGCGAAAACCCGCCAATAATTCCTCATCCTCGACCACAACCGCCCTGCCCCCCGCCCGATGCAGGGGATTGATGTCCTCTCCCTCAATATCTGAATCATTTTGCTTTTCATATGCGAGCAACAACTCATCCTCACTGCCCACAATGCGATACTCAGGACCCTCAACATACGCCTGGATCAACAACACATTGTCAAACAGGCTGCTTTCCACACACAAGTCTTGCAAGCGCGAATGCAAATCCTCTGCATTCGTCTCCAAATACACGCCCCGTGCCATAGATCCGCGATTGCGTTTCAGCACAACTGGAAAAGACATATGTTGCACCACATCACTCACAATATCTGCCACAGAAGCATGCGTCTTATACCGATCAAACCGCCGGTCAGATAGAGGATTGAACACCGTCATCGTCCTGGGCACTGTGATATTCGCCCGACCAAACACCTCGTATTGATACCCCTTATCTTCTGCCAATTTTCCAGAAACATAATCGTTAAACGGATGTTTATTTCGCAAAAAATACAGCGGCTTTCCCTCTCTCTCCACCCGAATCACATTGCCATCTGCCGACACCGCCTCATATCCCACGCCCAACTGCCGACACGCGATTTCAAGACACCGCAAACTCTCTAAAATCACATCCTCGCCAAAACTATCCGCCTCCCCGGGCAAATCCAACACCTCGCGTGCCAACGCCACCAGATGCAGCGACCCGAGTACGCACGTAGGCTGTTGGGACACCTCAGTCAAAAAATCCAATCCCCCAGTCTCACACCGCACGCACAGCCCCTCTGGAACCAGCGATCTCAAGCTCGCCACAGAAATGGCTTTGGGATGCGCCGACTGCGTCAAAACAACTTCGGCAGCTATGGGCGAAAGTGCCTGCAAAATACCCCGTGCATCGTGCCCCTTATTAACACCCACCACAAATCGCCACTTATCCGATAGAACTTGCAAATCGCGCACCAAAGCGCGAACCGCATCCGGATTGTGGGCACCATCTAAAATCAACGTCTTCCGAACCACCTCAAAGCGCCCGGGCAGAGCCAGATTCAAAACCACATCCCGCACCCGCTCATCGGGCAACGCCATCCCGCGCCCATCTACAATATGACGCGCCACAGCAACCGACAGCGCGGCATTCTCCCGAAAAGTAACCGGTCGATCCGCCATATCGTCCATTTCCTCATCGACCACCTGCAACACCGCACCCCGAAGCGCACATTCCCTTTCCAACAACTTCAAAACCTCGGCTACCTGCCCTGACCCCGTAAACAGCGGCCTTCCCGAACGCGCAATATGTACCTTATCCGCCGCAATCTCACACAGCGTATTGCCCAACACATCCACATGATCCAGATGAATAGCCGTCAACACAGCAACTTTTGAATCCCACGCATTGGTCGCGTCAAATTGTCCACCCAGCCCCACTTCAAAAACAGCCCAATCCACATTGGCCCGCGCAAAATGATGCGTTGCCAAAACCGTGAGCGCCTCAAACTTGCTAAATGCACCCCAGCCTTCGCGCTCAAAATCGCGGCTTTTCTCGTAAAAATGTGCGACGCCTTCGGCCCACACATCGCGCGCGAGCACCTCGCCATCAACGCATATCCGCTCGCGCACCGTGTGCAAATGCGGCGACGTATAAAGCCCCACGCGAAAACCCGCTGCCCGCAACAACTCAGCCAGCAAATAACTCACCGTACCCTTGCCATTTGTACCCCCCACAATAACAGAGTCAAACCGCGCCTGGGGATTATCCATGCGATGCAACAGAGCGCGCACGCGCGGCAAATAATTTTCCAGCGCACCTTCTATCGGCTCACCCGTTTCCCAATCGGGCAGCGTATTGAGAAACCGATTGCTCCGAAAATAGTTCATCTTTCCCTTCCAAAATAACGTATTATTGTACCCTGAAACCGTCCATTTCCACCAGGAGGAACCGATGGAACGCATTGTCGATCCAAAATACCGCTTCGCTTTCTCCTCCAAAACCGGCCGGCCATACTACCGCAAATGCTATTGGGAAAACCTCTACGTCTTCACCTACGGCACAGACCGCGCACTCGTCGCAACGCGCGTGGTTCCCTTCACCTCACTGCACGAAGCACTCTACACCGCCTTCAAAGGACAGCGGGGCAACACCCTCACACAGCATCTGTTGCCCGAAGTCATGCAACAACCCTATCTCAATGTATTCAACAACAAATCTCAAGTTCAAATCTTTGCAGACAACATATCTGCCCTCGTACCCGAACAGAACGAAGAACTCCCCGAAGAACTCACAAAAAAAATAGAAGCGCGAATTGAAGAAACCGCTTCTCGAATCATGATCGGACAGGGCATAGAAGGCGGGCTTGGCAGCTTTGCCTCGGACGAAACCACACCCTTTCTCGCCCGCGACGAACCCGAGGACCCGAGCCGGTCTATCGTGCGCGAAGACGACGAAGACGTCGCACTGATCCAGATGAGCGTGCAAATCGACGCCGCCATCAAATCACAGATGCGCGAATCGACTGCACTCACCACAGGCTCATTCGACATCGCTGCGCGACTATACACAAATCCCCGTTACCTCGGCTTTGTGCGTCGTCTCATCAACGCCAAAGGCAGTTATACCTCGCCCGTTGTCCGGGACTTTCTAAAATTTTATGCGCGATGCTTCAACACCAAAATTTCCGAACACCTCCGCCAGAGCAAAGACGACCCCGACATCTTGCGCCAGCGCATTGAAAGCCTATTGGGCCGCGAAAAAGGCGGACGCTATCACTACCTCAACTATCACGACCTCACCATATTGGGACGCATTGTCAAAGGCGAACTCGACCCCGATTCAGACGACCCCGACAAGACCACACACTGCTTCAAACTATCCAGCACCATTGACCCACAAACCCTTCACCTATCCGAAATTCACGACCCGGTACAGCGTTTTGCAATTCGCAAATTTGTCGAACACACCTTCAACGCCCGACACAACATCAAAAATATTCAATACATCGACGAACTCTCTCGGCGAAAAATACCCTTCGTCGAGCACCTTCCCGACCCCATCGAACGCGCTATGCGCTCGGGCATCGAAACACTCGAAGCCTATCTCGACCACCTTGAACCCAAAATGCTGCACATAGCCATCGGCGCCCTTCTCCTATCACTACTCGGCGTCGTTGCCCTCGTCCTGGGCACATTTATCGGCCTATCACGATGAAAAAATCTTCTGGATCGCGGCTCAACACCATGCCGCGATGACGGCTTTTTTGATGGGTCGGGAAAAGGATTTCCCTCCTACATGACTGACGTTGGGCTATTCTATAGTGCCTTTCATCTGCGTTCATCTGCGTCATCTGCGGATCACACTCGCCACTGTCGGACTGATTCCCTGTTTCAAAAAGCGGACAAAAACATCCACATCGCGCGTCATCCCCGGAAAATGTGTAATCTCTTTTCCCCCGGGTGTCATAATCGCGTACAAAGGCAGTGCAACCGTACCAAAATTAGCCTCCTGCAAATCGCGATTGCGCTTGTATTTTTCTCCCCGCCCATCTGTGTACAACTGAACCCGTACAAACTGCTTTAACAACGCGTGCACCTCCTTCTCGGGAAAAATATTCGCCTCCATCCAGCGGCAATTCGTACACGCATAGCCCGTAAAATCGATAAATACCGGTTTGCCCGTCGTCTTTGCTTCTGCCAAACCCGCTTCATAATCATCGCGCCAGGCCAATTCGGGTTCGCCGCTCCTTATCTTGGCAATTTCGCCATAACTCCCATAAGGCGGGAAAAATGCATCCCATTCGCCCAGGGGTGCGCCAAAAAGACCCGTCATCAAATACAGCCCAAAAGCCAAACACCCACTACTCGCCAGCAAACGCAGCGGACCAATCGTATCCAGCACAGAATCGTGCGGCAAGCGGATCTTGCCCAACAAATAGAAACCACACAACAAAAAGATCGCGATCCACCCCGCAATAAAGACCTCGCGCGAAATAATACCCCACTGCCACACCAGATCGACATTGCTCAAAAATTTCAACGCAGCGGCCAATTCCAAAAACCCCATCACCACCTTCACGGAATTTAACCAGCCACCGCTTTGGGGCAAAGCAGCAAGCGACTGCGGAAAAAGTGCCAAAAAGAAAAACGGAGAGGCAAAAGCAGCCGAAAATACCAGCATGCCCAAAATGGGCCACGCCCACGTTCCTTGAGCCGTCAGCACCAGCAGCGTCCCCACAAAAGGCGCAGTACACGTAAACGACGTAAGAGAAAACGTGAACCCCATAATTAGAATCGCGCCATAACTTCCCCCCTGAACCTGGTTCAACTTATTGAGCAAACCGTAAGGCAATCGAATCTCAAACAGCCCAAACAACGCCAGCGCAAAAGCCACAAAAATCGCAGTAATCAACAAATTGATCCAGGGATTGGCCGCAAACAGAGCCGCACCAGAAGCGCCCAGGGTCGCCGCCAACACCATACCCAACCCGGTAAACGTAAAAATAATACCCCCGCAATAAGCCAGCGACTTGGTCACAGACTCCCTCCGACTCTGCGTTTCCTGCTTGGTAAAAAACGACACCGTAATGGGAATCATCGGAAACACACACGGCGTGAGCAAAGCCAGAAAACCCATCCACAAAGACAGGTACAAAAACGCGCTCAAACCCTCTGTAATCGCACGCTCAACATCAGCCACGCTACCCGTGCCATCCAGAGGTACAGCGGGCGCTTCAACAGGAGAAAACACATACTCCGCCCGCGCAGGTCCCGCCTCCACCACCACGGGAATCTCAAATGCGTACGTATTGGGCGGCAAACACTGCGTCGCATTGCAAAGCATATAGATCACTTCACCCGACAGCACCCGCTCGCCCGGCATCCCCTCACCCACCTCGGCCCGCACCCCAAACCGCACTTTGGGGTGGTAATATTCCACATTCATCTCAAAATTTGGATCGTACTCCACAATGGGCCTGGGCTGAATCACCGCCCCCACTTGCCGAAACGCCTCACCCGACAGCACAATCTCCGTGGGATAGGGACCGCCCGGCGGTGTGGTCGCCGAATAAATATGCCAATCATCGGAAAGATCCACATCAATCCAAACCGCAACAGCCTCCCCAGCACGCGCCGTTTTTGGCTCCACCATCACACCAAACGAAGCCTCATTCTGAGCCAATGCGGCACTGCCCTGAAGCACCATCAAAACACATACCGCGACAAAAATCCGCATATCGATCTCCTTGTAAAAGCTATCAGCCCAACCAGTCCCCAGCCTGGACGCCTGCTTAAAGCATGCAGGCGTGACAAACACCTATCGTCATTGCGGCATGCTTAAAGCCGCAATCCAGTTGTCTTTTCGTCATTTCCTACTTCACACTTCTCCCTTCACACTTCTCTCTAACGCCTCTTAATAACCAGAAGCGTCACATCATCTGTCTGTGCCGCCGACGCGCGAAATTCGACCAGATCATCGATCACCGTATCGATCAAAACATCGGCACTTGCGCCCGCGTGTTCTTTCAGCAAAACCTCCAGCCGTGCCTCCTCGTAAAACTCTCCCGCGGCATTTTGCATATCCGTCACCCCATCGCTGTAGAGCACCAGCATATCGCCAAAATCCAAAAACGCACGCGCCTCTTTAGGCTCGGTATCCACCTCGGGTGGCAACGTCATACCCAGAGGCACAGACATCAATTCTATCATCTGCAAATCACCATCCACAGACACCCGATAGGGATAGGGGTGCCCGGAATTGGCCAAAACGATCTCCCCGGTCTCTAAATCCAGCGTCCCCAAACAGCACGTCACAAAACTCGCCGCATCAAATTGCTCTTGCAAAACGAGATTCAAATTCCGCAACACATCTATCGGCGTCTGTGCCGCGCGAACCTCATAGTGCAACATCCCGCTCAATTGCATAGCCCGCACAGCACCCTGCATCGCCTTACCCGACACATCTGCGGCTCCAAACCCCAGTATTTTCCGATCGTCATCCAGCCAGAAATACGTAAAATAATCACCACCGACGTGATTGGCTGGCAAACACCTGCCCACCACCTCAAACCCTCTCTCGCGCACGGGATCTCGGGGCAACAAACCCATCTGCATATCGTGGGCTTCCTGAAGTTCCGTCTCCAACTCATCGATCAACTGCGTCTGTGCTATGCGCCAACGCTTGTGCTTTTGAAACGCATATCCCGTCGTGACCAGCACAATGAGCAACGAAACACCACTCAACCCCACAAACCAGGGCCGTTGCCACACAGGCGCCAACACCTCAAACACCTGCACAGCAGATGTCTTATCCACATTAAAAGCCAGATCCATAGCGCGCACTTCAAATGTGTGACCGCCAGCATCGATGTCCTCCAACAAAACCCGGTTATTGCGCGAAAAAGAAGACCACGCCCCCTCGTCGAGCCGCCATGAATATTGCAATGACCCATCTGGCGTCTGCTTCCACACATCCTGCCCCGAAAATTCAAACAACGCATTTTGATACGGCGCAATTTGAACTGGCGGAGCCAAAAGAAGTGTCTCGGGCGCATCGCCATCGGGATCATAACAGCCCAACCCATCAGACGTCGCAAACCACAACAAACCATCGGCATCTTGTGCCACATCCCAAACCTGTGTACTCGGCAACCCCTCTTGAACCGTATAGCGCACCCAGGCAAATCCATCGGTGTGAATCGCACCATCAATCGGCGAAGCCAACCACACCTTGCCATCATTCGCCGGAAATATCCGATTCACCCCATTAAACTGAGCCTCATCTGCGCCCGGCACGCGCCGCCACCTCTGCCCATTAAAATGCGCTACCCCTTCAAGCAGTGAACTAATCCATATCTGTCCACCAATATCTTCGGCAACCACAGTAATCGGTCCACCGGGTATCCCATCAGCAGCAGTGTATTTCCGCTGCTCCCCATCCACCACATGCATCACGCCATCCACCTGCCCCAGCCACAAACTGCCATCGCTCGCCTCGCAAATCGAAATGCTGGACCTTTCGGGATTGCTCTCTATCTGCGCCAGACCCTGTGAGGAAGATAGAGCCGTCCATACCTGCCCATCGAATCGCTGAACACCTGAGCGCGTAATTGCCCACACGCCGCCATCTTGTGCAGGGCACACGGCTCGAAATCCCAATCCCATTCGACGATCGGGCCTTATCACCTCCCATACCTCGCCATCATAACGCAACAATTGAAACGGCGTTACAGTCCAGAGGTGTCCTTTTCCATCGACAAACAAATCGATCAAACGCCCGCGCACATCTTCTAACCCATGTGCCACATGCCAGGAACCCCGCTCAAATTTGTAAATCGCATCATTGCCCACCCAGAGCTGACCACTTTCATCAAGCGCGAAAATCGAAGCACCGCGATCATTCATCCCCGGCCAGTTCCTGTGGTGCAACCACCCCGAAAGCCGCCACCCCGCCACCACCGCCGGGGGGAGGAGGACGGCTGGGCGCGGGACGGGGGCTCGGCTGGAG
>VXRD01000089.1:0-62677 GCA_009838845.1 Gemmatimonadota bacterium
ATTGGAAAGTGTCCGATTTTGATACAGTAGTGTCCGAAAATGAACACTTGGGGGAAGTGTGAAGTAGGAAGTGTGAAGTAGGAGATGGGAAGTGTAAAAAAATAAATAGACGCAACCATACGCTATGAGAAAAGTGATAAGCCAAAACCATCATGCACAGCGTGTGAGTCCGTCTCGCATTGGATATCTTTATGGCCTCTCAACTGCGAAGGCCACTGCATGGCGTCGTGTTACTAAAACGATTTACGCTGTGCCAGCCCCTCGGCGTTTGAGAGCGGCATTTTTTGCTTACTTTTTTTTGCTGCAGAAAAAAAGTAAGTCGCCGAAGGCATGAAAAGGAAATATATAGAAAAAACTCTATACGTCGTTATACCACAACAAATGAATTATGCACACCCTTCAATCATGTGCTTCTACCCGGTATTCGAAAGACCAGCACTACTCCGAGCAACATCAAGATCGCGCTGATTTCAAAAGCCCGGCGCAGGCTGTATGCATCTGCCATGATGCCGAGGAGCAACATTGCCACGCCGCGAAGCACGAATCCCGCGCCCATGTAAAGCCCGTTGGCAAAAGCCCGGTTTTCTGGGCAGCTTTCCTGTACCATTGCCATGACCACAGGACCGGTGGAGAGGGCGACAAAGCCCAGGATGATTAAGATGGGAAATAAGGCCCAGCCCTGGGTTTCGAGAAAGACAAATAGGAGGAGGGGAGTTGCGATCATGGAGAAGCCGAGGATTTGTTTGCGTCCCCAGCGGTCACTTACCCATCCGCCGATTAGCGCGCCGCCAATGCCCGCGCCCTCCAGGACGGAGAGAGATGCGCCCGATAGCCATAAGCTGGCGCCTTCTTCGGTCAAAAAGGTGGGGAGGAATGCGGTCAGGGAGGCCATCATAAATGCGCGGACAAAGACAATGCCCGATAGGGGTATCATGACCGGTGCCATGCGTTTTAAGGCGGCCTGCCAGGTTAGTGCTTTATATGCGGATATGACGCGGCTGGCGACGCTTCTCATCCGCAATAAGAGTATCAGTGAGGCCACGACGCCTGCGGGTATCAGATAGGTCATTCCGGCGATTCCCCACAGGCCGATGACGCTTACGATTAATATAGGTCCCAGGGTGCGACCGAGTTCACCGCATAACATCCAGATGCCCATTCCGCGTCCCAGGTTGGATCCCGAGAGCGTTCCTGCCATTGCGGGTCCAACGGCGTGAAAAGCTGCGGAGCTAAATCCCGTGATTAATAATAGGACGACAAGGGCGAGGTAACCTTGCGCTATGCCGAGCAGGCTCATGGCGATGCCCGTTATTGCAGGTCCCAGGATTACGAGAGATCGCAAGTTCAGGCGGTCTGCCTGATGTCCGATGATGGGTTGAAATACCGAGGGTGCCTGCCTGACGACCATTAACAAGCTGGCTTCGGTTTTGGATAGGGATAGGGTTTGTATGAAGATGGGGAGTAAGGGGGGTAAGAATCCGCTGTATGTGTCGTGTACTGCATGCCCGCCGGAGAGGGTGATTACGTCGCGGGTCTGAAAACGACTGTTATTACTATTTGAGGACAAGGGCAGGTCTTACAGTTTGATCACGGCGATGAGAATGCCCGTTATTGCGACCATGGTGGTAATGATCCAGATGAAACGGGATTCAAGGATTTTATTCGTGTCATCAATGCGCTTATTCGTCTCGCCAATGCGCTGTCCCAGGGACTGGTTGGTCTCGTCAATGCGTTTATTTGTCTCGTCAATGCGCTTATTTGTTTCGACCATCTGCAGGCGCAACTCTTTGCTGTCTTCGCGCATCTGCAGGCGCATGTCTTGCAGGTCTTCGCGTAGATACGCAATGCCCCAATGGGTATTATCGTCAGATGTGGTCGCTTGAGATTCGGATGTTTCGGCCATCATAGATCTCCTGTTTCTCTTTGGAGAGAGGGGGCGGAGTCATATAAACAAGATATGCTATCACAGCAAAAAGTCAATGGTCTATCGACTATTTCACCATAGGCTAAGTTCAGCACTGTTTCTTAGGGTTGCGGGAATAGAAATGGGGACATAATTTAGGGACTGGAACGGCCCATTATTATATAAGGATTATTACATGTCTGATTATCCCCCTATTCGTCCAATTACCCGGGGACCTGAGTTCCACTGGTTTGGTTATTACGATAAGTGGCAAATAGATCCTTCAGGCCGGTACGCGCTCGGTATGGCGGTGGATTTTGAACACCGGTCGCCCTTTGCGGATGATACGATCGGGCTGGGGATTATTGATATGGAGGATGGGGATACGTGGTCTGAGTTTGGGCGCACGCGGGCGTGGTGCTGGCAACAGGGGTGTATGTTGCAGTGGATTCCCGATTCGGATACGGAGGTTATTTTTAATGATCGCGAGGGGGATGCGTTTGTTTCGCGGATTTACAATGTGAAAACGGGGGCTGTTCGGACTCTTCCGCACGCGATTTATGCGATTTCACCCGATGGGAAGACCGCGATTGGGGCGGATTTTCGCCGGATCAATCACATGCGGCCCGGGTATGGGTATGCGGGGATTCCCGATCCCAATCGCGATGTGCGCGCGCCGGATGATGTGGGTGTTTATTCTGTGGATCTGGAGACGGGTGAGTCAAGGCTTGTTGTTGCGATTGCCGAGGTTGCTGCGATTCCGTATCCGCATGGCGATATTTCCGGGGCGCGGCACTATTTTAATCATTTGTTGTTTAATACGGATGGGTCGCGGTTCATTTTTTTGCACCGTTGGCGATTTGGCGAGGGAGGCTTTGATACGCGGATGATGACGGCAAGTGCCGATGGGTCAAATTTGCATGTGGTTGATGATTACGGCAAGATGTCGCATTTTATCTGGCGCGATGCAGAGACGATTCTCGGGTGGGCATATCACCCGTCGCACGGGAATAAGTTTTATCTCTATCGGGATCTGACCGATGTGGAGCCAGAGGTGATTGGCGATGGGGTTATGACGGTTAATGGTCACTGTACGTATTTGCCGGGGAATGAGTGGATTCTCAACGATACGTATCCGTCACAGGGGCATCGGAATCAAGTTCCGTATCTTTATCACGTTGCGACTGGCAAGCGCGTCGATCTGGGTGTTTTCCCGTCGCCGGAGCCTTATACGGGCGAGTGGCGCTGTGATTTGCATCCGCGCTTTAGTCCCGATGGGCAGTTTGTGGTGATTGATTCGCCTCATATGGGCAATGGACGGCAGATGTATCGGATTGAGGTTGGGGATATTGTGTAATAAAGGAGATATGAGATGGCTATAGCTGAAGCACCTGCGGTACTGACGGAAGAGGAGATGCTGCGTTTTCGCACGCGGGGATATCTCGGTCCGTATTCGCTGTGTTCTGAGGCGGAGATGGCGGATCTTCGACCGGCGATTGAAGAGGTGCTGGAGACAGATCCGCCGAATGGTAAGAATCGCATTCACAACCGGCATCTGGATAGTCGGGTGGTTTACGATTTGTCAACGCATCCCGAGATTCTCAATCGGATGGTGGCTCTGTACGGGGCGGATTTGTTGTTGTGGCGCACGAATTTTTTTATCAAGTACAAGGGTACGAAGGCGATTCCCTGGCATCAGGATTTCAATTATTGGCCGCTCGAGCCGCCGATTATTGTTTCGGCGTGGATTGCGGTAGATGCTTCGACTAAGGAGAATGGGAATTTGCAGCTTATTCCCGGGTCACATCGCAAAATTATTCCCCATGTTAAAGCCACGCCCGATGTGCAGTTTCAGGAGATGGCCGATGCGGGGTATTACGATCCGGAGCAACTGGTCGATCTCGAGATGCAGCCCGGTGAGTTTATTTTGTTTAATGAGCGTACGTTGCATCATTCGAAAGCCAATTTCTCGGATTTGCGTCGCATTGGTCTGGCTGTGCGCGCGATTCCTCCGATTGTGCATGTTCTCAGGTACGATTCCGAAGATCACACGCTTCCGGTTATTCACGGCGAGGATACGATGGGGTTTAATCGCGTTACACAACCGCCGTTATAATGAGGAACCAATTGTATGAAGATTACTAATATTGAGACATTTATTGTGGATGCGGGTTGGCGCCCGTGGATATTTGTTCGGGTGGATACCGATGAGGGTATTAGCGGCTGGGGGGAGTGTAGCGATGGCCGCAGTCCGTATGGGGTTACGGGGACGGTGCGCGATTTGACGCCTTTGCTCATCGGCAAGGATCCGCGCGCTTATGAGATGCGTTTTTGGGATATGTTGCGGGGGACGCGGCAAAGTCCGGGGGGTATTGCGGCAAAGGCGATTGCGGGTGTTGAGCTCGCGCTTATTGATATTAAGGCGCGTGCGCTCGGTATTTCTGTTGTGGAGCTTTTTGGAGGTCCAACGCGCGAGCAGGTTCGCGTTTATTGGTCGCATTGCGGTACTTCGCGTGCTCGCAATAGCGATTTGCTCAATACGCCACCGCTTCGCACGATGGACGATATTGCCGCGCTGGGACGGGAGGTTGTGGAAAGGGGATACACGGCGTTGAAGACGAATATCGTGGTACCGGGGAATCCTGCCAGTGTGTATTTTGGGGGTTTTGGCGGCGAACCAGGGACGACGGATGGCGTGGTTTCGCGGCAGATTCTCCGGCATATTGAGACGCTTATTGGTACGTTTCGAGATGCTGTGGGTCCGGATGTCGATATTAATCTGGATCTGAATTTTAATTTCAAACCCGAGTCGTGTATGCGCATTGCCCAGGTGCTGGAACAATTTGATTTGCTGTGGCTGGAGATCGATATGTACGAGCCTGATGCGATTCGGCAGATTAAGGATGCGACGAGTACTAAAATTTGTACGGGTGAAAATTTGTTTTATATGCGCGAGTTTATTCCTTATTTCCAGGCGCGGTCTGCGGATGTGTTTATGATCGATGTGCCGTGGAATGGGTTTGCCCAGTCGAAGAAGGTAGGGGATTTGGCCGAGGCGTATCAATTCAATGTTGCGCCGCACAATTATTACAGCCATCTTTCGACATGTATCAGTGCGAGTCTGTGCGCGGTTTTGCCGAATGTGCGTATTATGGAGATCGATGTTGACGATGTGCCCTGGCGAGAGGATATGGTGACGAATGTGCCGCATATTGAGAATGGATATTTGACGATTCCCTCAGGTCCGGGATGGGGTATTGAGATGGTTGAAGAGGTGCTCAAAGCACATCCCTGGGATAAGGGAAATGCGAATTGGTAGGAGGACAATATGAATAATCAACAACACTTGTTTGAACTCGATGTGTATGGCTTTACGGTTGTTGAAGATGTTTTGACGACTGAGGAAGCTGGTGAGATGCGCGAGGCGCTTATGCGCTGTGAGAAGGAATTTGGCACGGAGGCCAGAAATCGGGGAACCGCTCGGCATGTCGCCAATTTGCCGGTGATGGATCGCGTTTTTCACAAGACTATTGATCATCCGCGGATTCTGCCGTTACTCGAGCACTATCTCGAGAGGTCGCTTATTCTGGGGAGTCTCAATGCCCGCATTGTGCGCCCGGGGGACCCGGACCAGGGTTTGCACAGTGATATTCCGCTGGAGATGCTGAATTTTAGTTCGCCAGTTATGATGAATACGATCTGGATGCTGGATGATTTTTCGCCGGTAAATGGCGGTACGCGCGTGGTGCCGGGTTCGCATAAGAGTGGGTTGGTTGTCCCGCCAGAGGATGTGTCTGTCAAGCATATCGCGCAGCCCGAGGGATCTGCGGGTAGTGTTATTGTTATTAACGGTCAAATATGGCATGCGGGCGGCGCGAATACGGGGACGACGAATCGCCATGCGCTGTTCGGTCATTATCGCAAACGGATGTGTATGTTCCAGGTGGATCCCCACGATGGTTTTCCGCCCGAGTGGTTTGACGGGCTTACGGAGAGACAAAGGCAATTGATGCGGATGAGCAAGGGGCTTAGATCAGCCCACGCAGCGGATGCGCATTTCAGGTAGTTGGAAACAGGAGATCAATATGCTCGTTGGTATATCCCCATTGTTCAGTCCCGAGTTGTTGGCTACGATTTATCGCATGGGACACGGAGATGAGATTGTTCTGGCAGATGCGCATTTTCCCGGGCATTCGGTGAATGCCAATACGCTGCGGGCAGATGGTCTGGGGGTTGCGGCGTTGCTCGAGGCGATTTTGCCCCTGTTTGTGCTGGATACGTATGTGGATAGTCCGGTTTTTATGATGGATGCGGTGCCGGGCGATGCGCTCGATCCCGCGGTTGAGGCGTCTTACCGGGCTGTTATTGACAGGGTATGGCCAGATACGCCCCCTATTGCGCGCGTTGAGCGTTTTGCGTTTTACGAACAGGCGAGAGATGCTTTTGCGGTTGTTATGACTGGGGAGACGGCAAAATACGGCAATGTTATTTTGAAGAAGGGTGTGACGCCGGTGTAGGATGACCTGTCCAAAAGGACAGGTTGTTTTTGTCCCTGGGGACGGTGTTTTGGGATTTTGGATGGCGTATTTTTGGGGTGAGATTAGTTCATTCCAATCAAAAGGAGGCATACCATGGCTGTGACGACACTTGATTATGTGCCCTGTGCGCGTGTGGAAGATATTCCCGAGGGTGGGATTATGGCTGTGAATGTGGAGGGCCATGCGATTGCGCTGGCAAAGTCGGACGGCGAGATCCGGGCGGTGGATAACCGGTGCCCGCATATGGGGTATCCGCTGAGTGAGGGGTCGATTCACAATGGGTTGATTATTTGCCACTGGCATCACGCGCGGTTTGATCTGGTCAGCGGGTGTACGTTTGATCCGTTTGCCGATGATGTTCGGAGTTATCCGGTGGATGTGCAGGATGGTGAGATTTATGTGAATGTGCATGCGACGCATCCCGATCCGGTGGGTCATTGGAAGCGGCGGTTGAGCGAGAGTTTGGAGCAGAATATCAATCTGGTGATTGCCAAGTCGGTGATCGCGCTTCGGGGCCAGCGGGTCGATGGCGATGATATAGCAGAGATTGGCGCGCGGTATGGTGCGCTGAGGCGGCGTCAGGGGTGGGGTCCGGGGTTGACGATTTTGACGTGTATGGCCAATGTGGTGCCGAAGCTGGCACCCGAGGATCAGGTTCTGGCGCTGTATCAGGGGTTGTTGCATGTGGCGAGCGAGACGAGTAATGCAGCGCCACGGATTGTTTTTACGCCTCTGGAGACGGAGGAGTTGACGCTGGCGCGGATTAAGGAGTGGTTCCGCTATCTGATTGAGGTGCGAAATGCCGATGGTGCGGAACGCGCTTTGTTGACGGCGATCCAGATGGGGGCAACGCCTTCGGAGATGTGCGATATGCTGGTGACGGCAGCGACGGATCACTTTTATCGCGATGGCGGGCATGTGCTGGATTTTATCAATAAGGGTTTTGAGGTGCTCGAGCGCATTGGTTGGGACAAGGCCGATGAGATTTTGCCGTCGCTGGTGGGGGTGCTTTCGGGTTCACAGCGGAGTGAGGAGTTGAACCGGTGGCGCAGTCCCGTTGATCTGGTGGCGTTGTTACGCGACGCGTTTGATGAGCTTGAGGATCTGGTTCGCGAGGGTGAGGGGAAGACGTGGGATGATGCGGATGCTTTGACGGAGGTTTTGTCAGGTGATGATCCGCACGCGATTGTGGATGGGTTGAAGGCGGCATTTGCCGGTGGGGCGACGCTGACGCAGTTGACACAGACGCTGACTTATGCAGCGGCTTTGCGGATTGCGCGGTTTCACATTAAGAATGAGTTTGCCGATTGGATCGCTGTGCTGCATACGCATTCGGCGGCCAATGCGCTGCATCAATGTGCAAAGCGCGCGCCGTCCCTGGATCTGGCGCGGGGGATTTTCCACGGTGCGATGGCGCTGTATTTTGATCGGTGGTTTAATAAGCCGGCAGCCCGTTTGCCCCAGGATCAGCGCGCGACCCAGCAGTTGCCGGAGGATGCGGATGAGTTGCTAGATTCTTTTGTGGATTTGCTCGATACTCAGGCTCAGGTGGATGAGGCGGGGCGAATTGCGTATCGGTATTTGTCGCTGGGTCATCCGCGCGGTGCTTTGTGCGAGCGGTTGGGCCATGTGTTGCTGCGAGAAGATGCCGAGTTTCATTCGTTTCAGATGCTGGAGTCGGCGTTTAGCCAGGCAGAGGAGCTTGATGAGGAACGCGCACGGATTACGCTGGTGGGTGCGGCGCGGTATCTGGCAGCGCATGCACCAACGGCGCGTGCGTTGGGACAGACGGCGAATTTGGCACTTCGACTGCACAGGGGAGAGGATCTTTCGGCTGAGGATCCGGATGAGGAGGTTTGAAGTAGGGGCGGGTCTCGTGCCCGCCCGTGGCGGGATAGATGATTCCAGATCACACAGATGGGTATTTCAAAAGCCTGTACCAGCAGTGGTGCAGGCTTTTTTTATGTCCTCGGTTTCCATTTTCCCTGTACGCGATAGGCTTCATCAGGATCCGGCCACGGGGGCATGGTGATGGCGATGGCGCACAGGGGTTCGCTGTTGTGGGCGCGGAATTGGAAGTGGGTGCCTTGCGGTATGGTGAGGGTTACGCCGGGGGCGAGGGAGGCGATTTCTTCGCGGTTGCCCTGTTTGCGCCACATTTCGCCCTGTCCGCTGATGATGTACCAGATTTCTTCGACGGTGCGGTGGGCGACGGCGATGGATATTTTTCCCGGGGGGAGTTCAAAGTGGGCCATGCCGCCATTTTTGAGTTCGAGGAGTATGCGGACATCGGATCCATCGGGTGCGGTGACGTCGGATTTTTGGGGCAGGTGTTTTGTAGCAAATTCGATCATAGGTGGTCTCCTGAAAGCGGAATGGTGTACAACTGGTTCAGGCCAGTTCATCAATGTAGGGGCGGTGCCCCTGTGCCCGCCCGTTGGGTGGTTGGGTGGGGTTCGTTGATTCGTTCTCTTCAATGGTTTTCCGAAGCAGGACTCTTCCGCGGTACAGCCAGGTTTTTACTGTGCCTATGGGTACTTGCATTGCTTTTTCGATTTCGGCATAAGAATAGTCCTCGATATAACGCAGGCGCATGGCTTCGCGATATTGTTGTGGCAGTGTTTGTATGCTCCTGCGGACCAGGTGTTGGCATTCTCGCGCGTGCAGGGTGGTTTCCGGGTCTTGTGTGCAGGATGGGGCGATTTTTTGCATGCCTTCTGGCGTGTGAAAATAGGTTGCCCATTTGCGCCGAACAGATTGCGTTTCGCAGTGCGAGAGGCATACGTTCATGGCTATGCGGGTCAACCAGGTTGAGAATGCCGCGTCACCGCGAAAGCGATTGAGTCCCTGGTATGCTTTTATAAATGCGATTTGAACCAGGTCTTCGATGTCGTCCTTGTTTTTTGTGTGGCTGGCTACGATTGCATAAATTCGGGCTACGTTTGCTTTGTACAGTTTGCCAAATGCGATCCCGTCACCCATCCGCGCTTTGAGTACCATTGTCTGTTCTTCGTTCGGTGCCATTATACTCCTCTTGTGTCGTGAGGTCATGTTGTTTTTTTGATCATCTACTGTGTTCTGCACCGATGGGTGTCTGGGGTGGTCCCCGGAGGGCAACAAAAAACCCGACATCGAATTTAGCTTGATGTCGGGCACGTAGGGTATAGGCACCAAAAACCCCACTCAGGGGTTGGCAAAATTTTAGCCTCCAGGGCATAATCGCCGCCTCCTGGAGGGATAATGGCAGTGTGAATAGACCATTTGATTTTACCTAAAGATATGTAATTTCAGGTAGTTATCTCCTATAAACAGAGGGCTTTTGTTTTTTGGATTGGAAAATATAGCCCGTTCTGTTTTTTTGTGCAAGAAAAAATCTGTACCATACAAAAAAATTATTTTTTGAAAAATGAGGCGGGGCGGCGGTCAGCGGACGATCATAATGTCATCGTAGGGGCCGTCCCTCGTGCCGTCCCAGCCTGTATATTAGACCGGATAGGTGAAGGTTGTACGTCACGAGGTACGGTAAAAAGTGCGTAATCAAAACTGGACGACAAAATCAATATACGGAATACCGGGAAAGATTGTGCCTTCTCCTATTGTATTGATCAGTCCCAGATCTACGCTTAATCGTTTGCCAAAAAATCTTATTCCATAAGAGATCAAGGGTTCGTCTATGCCGGGAAAGATCCAGTTTTCTGTGACAAATGCCGTCCGTCGCGTCAAGCGCTTCTCTCCCCCGATCATTACCATGGGGCGATCTGCGAGATCTCCCTCCACAAAACCATAACCGAGTCCCGCAGTCAGGCTGGCATCGGGTTTCCCAAATGTTGTTACACCATACAATATGCCCGCAACTTCAGGGTCATCTTCTTGAATGTCCTCATCCTCATAATTGGGAATACGCACGAGAAGTGCGCCCATGGCAAAAGAGAAGGTCTTTTCCTGTACTAATCCGAATTTTGGTGTAATAAAGAATAATTGATCATTCATATCAACGGTGGGAAAGATGGAAAGTCCGCCGCCCAGAGTAAAGCGATCTGTGATCCCATAAGCAAAGCCCGGAAAAAAAATATAATAATCAGAAAAATAACCTTTGCCCTGTTTCAGCATACGCGCCGTAGGTGCAAAGAATAGGCGTGTTATATTGGGATTTGGGAACCAGAACTCACCCTTTCGTATTAACTCGGCAGACACTGTTTCAATGTGTTTGATCTTTGAAATGGGAATTTGGATAATGCCCAGGTCTGTCTTAAATGCGATCACTTCATCACCAATCTCTACAATGCGTCCGATATTTGTCGATCCATCGATTGTCTCTATCACCTGAATTTGAGAGGAATCGGGAATCGCCAACTGAGAGGTTAGGGAGGATGGTGCGTTCTTCGCGTGTTCTTCTGCAAAGATACTGTTTAGAGAGATTGCAGTATAGATTAAGAGTAACCATTGCGTTCGTATCATGCGAAACCCTTCGTTCCAATCATAACTCAGAGACCGAAAGCACTGTGGTGTAATACGCAAGCATGGCGTTGTCGGCGTCCGATTCAGTAATTTCAAAGGGGATAGATTCAAATGGTTTGTGCTCTTGTGCATCAAGTTCTTCTGAGAGGTAAAATTCATGAAGGATATCGTTTCTGCCAAAAGAAAAATTTCTGTCACCTTTATCGGCTATACGCACATCCGCTAAGAATACGACAATGGAAAATATGACTTTAACCTTTTCAGCGTGGTGGTTCTGTAGTGATCCTTTGGCAGTAACATTATTGTCTATCTTGCTTATAGATATACTACTTTCATCAATCTCTACTGCTGATGTATTCAGTATCATAGTTTAATCCTCCTGTATGGATTCTGATTCTGCAGACATTGTTTGCAGAATTTGATCAGGTGGATACGACTGGTAGAACAGATGCATTTAACGGTTTATGATCTGTCCGAGTATTGACGAACTCGCGCAATTCGAGCCATTGGTTTCTGCAATGCTCTGAAGCCACGCCTGAAAGGCTGCATCAAGTGGCGCACAGAGTCCCGTATTTTCAAAGAAAAGTTGCTCTAATTTCGTCAGTCCTGTCAAGCTCTGAGGAAGCGCACCTGCCAAGAATGCGTTATTGTCGAGACGTAGTTTCGTAAGATTAGATAGGTCGCCCAATTCCTCTGGAATCTCACCACTTAATGCATTGCCTTCAAAACGCAGGATAGTGAGATTAATCAGGTTGCCCAATTCTACGGGAATCGCACCGCTCAGCTTATTGTCCTCAAAACGCAGTTTCGTAAGATTAATCAGGTTGCCTAATGCCACAGGAATCGAACCACTCAACGTATTGTCCCCAAGATATAGGTACTCAAGATTGGAGAGATTACCCAATGCCACGGGAACCGAGCCGCTCAATTGATTGTCCTCAAGACGCAGATAAGTGAGATTGGAGGGGTTACCTAATGCCACGGGAATTGAACCACTCAATGCATTGCCCCGAAAATCCAGATGGATGAGATTGGATAGGTTGCCTAATTCTTTTGGTATCTCACCACTCAATTCATTGTAGCGAAAATCCAGGTGCTCAAGATTAGACAGGTTGCCTAATTCCACGGGAATCGAACCACTCAATTCATTGGACGAAAGACGCAGGTACGTGAGGTTGGTCAGATTGGCCAATTCTTTTGGTATCTCACCACCCAACGGATTGGCCCCAAGTTCCAGATGCTCAAGATTTGTCAGGTTGCCTAATTCCACGGGAATCTCACCGCTCAATTCATTGTACCCAAGACTCAGGTACTCAAGATTAGACGAGTTGCCCAATTCCACAGGTATCTTCCCACTCAGTTTATTTTCCGAAAGACGTAGGTACTCAAGATTGGAGAGGTTACCTAATTCCACGGGAATCTCTCCACTCAATTCATTGCCCCAGAAATCCAGGCTTTTGAGCTTGGACAGGTTACCCAATTCCACAGGAATTTCACCACTCAACTGATTGGCGTAAAAATTTAGATACCTGAGGTTGGTCAAGTTGCCCAATTCTTTTGGAATCGTACCCATCAGATTATTATCCCTCAGGTCCAGGCTTGTTACCCAACCATTAGAGACGCTGACGCCATGCCAGGTGGAAAGGTCTCTATCACTTAGCCAATTGGTTTTGTTCGTCCAGTTATCTCCGTCCGTCGCATTGTACAGAGCCACCAATAAGGATCTCTCATAAGTCCCCGGATTCCCGCAATTCGAGCCATTGGTTTCTGTAATGCCCTGAAGCCAAGTCTGAAAGACTGCATTAAGCGGTGCGCATAGCTCCGTGTCTTGAAAGAGAAGTTTCTCTAACATTGTCAGTTCTGTCAAGTTTTGAGGAAGCGTACCTGTCAGGGATGCGTTATCGTTGAGATATAGTTCCGCAAGATTGGTCAGGTTGCTCAATCCTTCTGGGATCTTACCACTCAATTCATTGTTTTCAAGATTCAGGTAAGTGAGATTGGAGAGGGTGAACAATTGGGGTGGGATTGTCGTGAAGTGGTTGTTACTCAGGTTGAGCCATGTCAGTGCGGGCAGGTCTTCAGAGATGCCATCTGGCAGGCTGGTTAGTTCGTTCTCTTGAAGGTTGAGCTTTGTCAGCGCGGTTAGTCCAGAAAAATCGTCGGCTTGCAGTTCTGAGAGGCTTGTCCCAACCACACCGAGAGAATCTATCGCAACGAGATGTGCATCCGTTACATTGCCACAGGTGCTTACAGGTGTGGCTGCCACAATCGCATCGCGCATTTGCGCGGTGCGGTCACAAACTGGTAAGATTAATTGAGGAGGGGGTAACACTGCTTGTCCAAAATGGCTCGCAAATTCGAGAAAATCTGAAAACCCAATTGATCCGTCGCTGTCCAGATCGAGCCGGTTTTCGTACTTGTCTTCGTTTTGATTTGACCCAAACGCGCCTGCTAATAACACGAAGTCGCGAAAATCAACAACGCCACTTTCATCAAAGTCGGGAGAGGGCGGCATAAAGATCTGTAAAGCAACGCTGAGGGATAGGGTTACTGTCTCGAATTGTCCGCCCCGACTGAGTTCAGCGCGTACCAACCGAATCCGTGTGGACGAGAACATATCTGTGGTGCGAAAACGCATTGTGCCGATCAGACCGCTGTTACTCGTTGCAGTTCCGCCCAGAGACGCAATGTTGATTTCGACAGAGCCAGATCCTTGTTGTATAAGAGCCTGAGCATTGGGCAATACATCGCCTGCATCAAATCCCTCGTAAATAATCTGGGTGGTGTTGTATTCAAAGCGCGCAAAAACCCCGATGGCATTCTGAATATCTGTGCCAAAAATCTGAATGAAGACGACTTGGTTGGATGGTACTGCGCGCGCGTGGATAGCTTGATTGCCTTCAGATTCATTCAGGTCCATGGAGAGGGAAAAGCTGCTCATCTGTGAGGAAAGAGGCTGCGGAAAAAGTAAGATCAGGAAGCTCAACAGACTGACGAGGCCAAGTGTGAGCAATGGAGGGGATGGTTCTTTATGTGGTTTCATACGCTTGTATATCACCCGGCGGATTTGTAGAGGGTGCGTCCAAGTTTGAAAATTTCCTCGAGAAAGGGATCAAAGTTTTGCAGATGGGTTTGAATTTCTTCAGGTGTACGCACGACAATATCCATCGCAAAGTATTTTGGACGACAAATGCGAGCAACGGCAGCACTTCGCGCTGTCGGACGCAAATCTGTATCCATGATGACGAGCAAATCTAAATCGCTATCGGTCTTTGGATCGCCATAAGCATGAGAGCCAAAGAGGATAATCTGATCTGGATGAAAGTGTTCGACAATTTTGTTTGCGATCTCATCCAAAAGCGATTCTGTTATTTTTTGTTCTTTCGCATTCATCTAAGCATTTCCTACTTTTCCGTAGTCAATGGTCAATGTTCTCTTCATTGCGTCGTGTCTCCATAAACGCGCTGTCGAACCGGGTGAATTATCCCTCTCCATTTTTTGAATATAATGATAAATGCCTATTTGCAATTTACTTGAAAAAACAGGGACTTGCAATGGCGTTTTTGCGTATAACGATAATTATATGCAAAATTCAATCCCTTCAAAATGTCTCAATGCGGAAAGCCAAAAGCGTGATCCTACCCCGAGCCTATTCACAAATTCCTCGTCCGAAAACGCATTTGCACACTTTCGCGTAGTGCCTGTATATTGATGGTATAACTGAACTGGTGTGTGAATAACGTAGTTAGCGGACAGCCACACAATACTGGCAAAGGATTCTCCTGATGCTCGATACCGTCAATCTCCCTGAGCACAGACGCGTTTTTGACAGTCTTTTGCGACACTTTCGGAACATAGACGGAGTCATTGGCCTCTTCGTCAGCGGAAGTCAAGCTACCGGGGAAATGGACGAGCAATCCGACCTTGATTTAGGGGTTGTTCTTGATTCCCAGAAAATCCGAAATGCTGTCTGGTCTAAAAGGTGGAATTGGGCGACCGAACCGTGGTTCCACCGATTTGATGCAGATCACATCAAGGAGTATTTCGTTATTTATCTTTTCGAGCCGTGCGTCAAGGCAGACATCAATCTGTACATAGAGGAGGACTTGCCAGGTTGGAAGGGAGGGCCCTTTCAACTTATCTGGACGAAGTCAGACAGGCTTGAAGAATGGTGTCAAGTTTCGAATGATAAGGTACGCCGCGAGAACAGGCCGACTCCCAATGAAGAACTGTTAATCCATGAAGACGAACGTCTCTGGGCCTGGCTTGTGTATGTTGTTTTGCACACGAAGCGTGGTGAGTACTATTCCGCAGCCTGGTCGTTTGCCGATCTACGCAACATCGTGGAGAAATGGCATGCATATCTACAGGGAGAACACAAATTCACGCCCAGGCAGTTCGAGCAGCGGATGCCATCGCACCTGACTCGCCGATTTGCGACTCTATTCCCTCAGCCAACACGAAATTCACTCAAGAAGGCTTACTATAACCTGGCGGAACTACATGAGGAGCAGCGCAGAGAAATCGGTTCACGACTTGGATTGACCTGGAAGATAAGCGAGTATGGTATATGTAGGGTCAAGGATATGATTGGCGAAATATAGTGTGGCCGTCCGCTTGCTTTTTTGAAAAGTTTGGGGTTACTGATGCCAGATTGCGACTACAGTCTTACATGGTACCATGGCTCTCAGCAAAAGCTGACGAAACTTCGTATCGGGAGTTCGATCACACAATACAGAACTGTGGCGAAGGCGTTCTCTCACCGTCCTTCTCTTGTCTCTTTGTCTGACGAAGGTGAGTCTCTATCTGACAAGCTCAGGCTGAAGCATAACGGCGCCACGCCAGGTTATCTCTATGTTGTTTCAGATGAGATTGATCCTGATGATGTGTATCCGCATCCCCATCCGGCAAATGTCGGTCGCTGGGAGTGGCTGACTAACCGGGAATTGAAACTGGAACTCATCGAACAGACTATCGTAACAGACAGTGAACGGCTGACAGACGAAGATATCGCAGAGATAAGGCGGAAACAGAAGAAAAGGGGCGAGGAGTCATTCGCGGAGTGATCTGTTTGAAAAAACGCGCAACAAAAAGTAGGTGCAATGTCCTGCATATTCAGCAGGAGTTATAAATAAAAAAGCCGCTTCCCAGTTTAAGAAGCGGCTTTAATTTATCAGACCCTCTGACGGTTTGGTTTTGACGGTCAGATTTTGACGGTCAGATTTTGACCCTCAGAATATTTCTGCTACAATGGCGTTCAAGTTGTAATCCGGCAGGTCGAATACCACATAAGAGGGGAGGTTCAATTGTTGCCAGAGGTCGAAGCCGTTTGTCCGGGTTTTTTGGGCAGTGAATAAAGAGATGACGGTGCCGTGGGTGGCGATGGCGATGGTTTTGTGAGGGTGTGTTTTTACGGCTTTTTCAACGGCTCGGGTGAATCGCAGGCGAGCCTGATGTGCGGTTTCATTGCCAAAGATCAGGTCGTTGGGGTGTGCAAAGAAGGTTTTTACGGTGGTGTGCCATGTTTTTTGAGGGATAAAGGGGACGCCTTTGCGGTCGTGTTCGTGAAGGTCGGGTGCTGATGTATAGGGGATTTGGAGGATGTCGGCGACGAGTTGTCCTGTTTGATGTGCTTTGGGTTCTTCGCTTGTGATGAGGAGGTCTGGTTTGTAGGGGCGCAACGCTTCGGCGAGAGGGGTGCAACTTGCGCGTCCGCTGTCCGATAGTTGCCAGTCTGGGGCGGATTTTGCCTCGTCGATTTGAGGCAAAGCGTGTTTGATTAAGATGAGGTGGTTCATGAAAGTACTCCGGTTATGTGTTATATGACTTAGACCGAGCGAGCGAAAATTGTACGTCGTGGTGTCTTGCATATTGGGGCGGTGTTCGGTATAATTTACTTTTATGGATATTGATATTCGGTCTCTTAAATCGTCTGAGGTGTCTCGGCTTCGGTATTTGCCGTTTTCCCGTAAAGAAACGCAACGGCGGCGGTTTATGCTACAGGAATCCGGCAGGCTCCTTTTTTTTGTGGCATGGCGGGGCAATTTGCCGGTGGCTCAGGTGTTGCTCAATTGGGAAGGTGGCGATGCTGCTGGCGTGCCGCCGCAGGTGCGACCATGGCCCGAGGTGTCGTCGCTTTTTGTGCATCCAGATTATCGGCGAAGGGGTATTGCTTCGCGGTTGTTAGATGTGTGTGAGCGGATTACTTTTCAGCGGGGCTATGAGAATATTGGTCTGTGCGTTTACGTGAAGAATCATCCTGCGCTCAATTTGTACGCTCGCCGCGGGTACAAAGATGCGGGATGGGAACCGTATTTGGCCCGGGGTGTTTATACTGATGCCAATGGCGGGCAGAGTAACTGGCGAGAGACGCGCGTTTATTTGATTAAGTCACTCAGGAAAAAATATGAATCCAGATCCTTTTGTTCAGTTTGATATGTGGTTTGAAGAGGCGAGGGCTTCGGAGCCGACTCTGCCCGAGGCTGTGGCTCTGGCGACGGCGACGCGCGATGGAAAGCCTTCGGTACGTATGGTGCTGGTGAAGCAGTGCGATCAAGAGGGGTTTGTGTTTTTTACGAATCTGGAGAGTCGCAAGGCCGATGAGTTGGCGGAGAATCCCAGAGCCGCTTTGCTGTTTCACTGGAAGTCGCTGGTCAGGCAGGTGCGTATTGAGGGACGGGTTGAGGCTGTTTCGGACGAGGTGTCCAGGGCGTATTTTGATTCGCGTCCTCGAGGTAGTCGCTTGAGTGCGTGGGCGTCTCCACAAAGCGAGGCGATTCCCGATCGGGCATTTTTGGAAGGTCGCGTGGCAGAATTGGATCGTAAATATCCGGGAGAGGATGTGCCGTTGCCGGATTTTTGGGGGGGCTATCGGGTGGTTCCCGATCAGTTTGAATTTTGGGTGAATAGGGATGATCGGTTGCACGATCGGTTTTTGTATGTTCGGCAAGGTGATGGTGCGTGGAAGCGCGCTTTGCTGGCACCGTAGAGGAGGATGGGAATGACCAAACTCAGTGTGAATTTGAATCGGGTGGCGCTGTTGCGGAATAGCCGGCCGCTTACTTTTCCCAGTGTGACAAAGGCGGCGCAGGTGTGTATTGATGCGGGGGCGCATGGGATTACGGTGCATCCCCGGCCCGATGAGCGACATATTCGCAGGACGGATGTTTATGAGTTGAAAGAAATGATTTTGGGGGTGGAGTACAATATTGAGGGCAATCCCTTTCCCGATTTTATGGATATGGTGCGGGATGTGGTGCCAGATCAGTGTACGCTGGTGCCCGATGAACCCGATCAGAGCACGTCCGATCACGGTTGGGATTTGAGACGAGATGGCGAGCGGCTTGTGCCGATTATTGCGGAGTTGAAAGGTCTGGGTATTCGGGTTTCTCTGTTTATGGATCCGGTGCCAGAGGATATGGTTCTGGCAAAGGCTCTGGGTGCGGATCGCGTTGAACTTTATACGGAGTCTTACGCTTCTGCTTATGACGGAGGCGATGTGGGACCTGTTTTTCGACAGTACGCGGCTTCGGCGCGCGCTGCACAGGATGCCGGGCTGGGGGTTAATGCAGGGCACGATCTCAATCTCGATAATTTGGGGGAGTTTGTGACGATTCCCGGGATTCTCGAAGTGTCTATTGGTCACGCGCTGATCGCAGATACTGTTTTTATGGGGTTGGAGAATACGGTGAAGGCGTATTTGAAGGTGTTGGGGTATGGGTGAGGTGAGAGGCTAACATCATCCCCAACGCCATTGACAAAGCGATTTCATTTGTTTATTATTGCACGTTGGTCCCGTTAGTGAGTGAAGTATTATAAAGAAAGGATTATCCAACGCGATGAATGTGCAGGTGACCGAGTCGGGGACGTGGCGTCGAACATTGGAGATTGAGGCTCCGGCTGAGGATGTGGATAAGCGTCTCAATGACGCTTACAGGAAATATAGCAAGACCCTTAATTTGCCGGGGTTTCGCAAGGGTAAAATTCCCCTGAGTGTTGTCAAACGGCAATTTGGGCCGGCCATCCAGGGTGAGGTTGTACAGGAGATGGTCGAGGAGTTTTACCGGGAGGCGAGTGAAGCCGAAGGTATTCAACCCGTTTCCCAGGCGAGTATTGACGATATCAATTTTGAAGAGGGACAACCTCTGGTGTTCAAGGCTTCTGTCGATGTCCGTCCAGAGATAACCGTGGAGACCTATAAGGAGCTGAAGGTGACGCGGCCCGTGTTTGCGGTTGAAGACGAGCATGTTGAAGGCCGGTTGCGGTATATGCAAGAGGAGAGAGCGACCGAGCAGGTCGTGGAGCGCGCTGCCGATCTCGACGATGTGGTTTTTGCCGATGTCGAAGAACTCGATGATGGCGGCAGTCCCGTGCCCGATCACGGGTCAGAAGATCAATCAATTCGATTGTTTAAGACGGAAGACGGCAAGCCGACTGATTTGGCAGAGCAATTGATGGGTATTTCGGCTGGTGAGGCCCGTGAGGTTAAAATTACGCGGCCCGTTCAGGATGAGCCCGATCACGAGGATTGCGATCACGATGAGCCCGATCATGAGGATCACGACGAAGGACCGAAAGAAGAAACCGTGATGTTTCGCGTGACGGCGAAAGAAATACGCGAGCGCGAGTTGCCCGAGTTGGATGACGAGTTGGCTCAGGATGTCGGCGGCGTGGAGACGTTGGACGAACTCAAGACGCAGATCCGCAATGAGATGCAGACGCAGTACGAGCAGATGATTCGCCAGCGCGTTGAGGAAAATTTGATGGATGCGCTGATCGAGGAGAATCCTTTTGAGGTTCCCGATAGCATGGTCGAGAATTATCTCAATGGTATGATTGAGTCATACAAGCAGGAGCAAGCGGGTCACGATCAAGGGATTGACGAAGATGCGCTTCGCGAGGAAGGGCGCGATCAAGCCGAGCGCGGTGTCAAACGCTTTTTGTTGCTGGATGCTGTTGCCGATCAGGAAAATATCGAGGTGACGGATGACGATCTGGACAAGCATCTCGAAGAGATGTCGCAACGGCACAATATTGAAGGGCCGCGTTTGCGTCAGATTTTGAGCCGAACCGAACAGCTCGATCAGATTGAGTCGGAGATTAAAACGCAGAAGACGTTTGATTTTCTCATCGATAATGCAGATGTCGAAGATGTTGAGGAAGTTGAATAGACGGAGCGGGGTACAACTGGTTCAGGCCAGTTCATAGACGGATTTTACATTTAAACATGGGATTTAAAATTAAATATGGCTCTGGTTCCTACAGTTCTTGAACAAACAGGGCGTGGCGAGCGCGCTTATGACATTTTTTCGCGGCTGTTGCGCGATAATATTATTTTTATTGGTACGCCGATCAACGATACGATTGCCAATCTGGTGATTGCCCAGATGTTGTTTTGCACATCTGAAACGCCCGAGAAGCCGATTCGGCTGTATATCAATTCTCCCGGCGGCAGTATTACGGCGGGTTTGGCTATTTACGATACGATGCAATACGTGCCCAATGATGTTGAAACGCTTTGTGTGGGTCAGGCTTTTTCACTGGGTGCCGTGCTTCTTGCAGGGGGCACGAAGGGGCATCGCCGCGCATTGCCAAATTCGCGCATTTTGCTGCATCAACCCATTGGCGGTGCAGGCGGTCAGGCTTCGGATATCGAACGACACGCCGAAGAGATTTTGCAATATCGCGACCGTTTGAACGCCATTTTATCCGAATGTACGGGTCAGCCTATTGAGCGCATAGAAAGGGATGCAGACCGCGATTTCTTTATGTCGGCTGATGAGTCAAAGGAATATGGCCTGATTGACGAAGTGCTCAGTCCCGAGAGTTCCACCCCCGATATCGACGAAGCTTTGTCATGAGGAAGTAGGGCGTTATGAAACGACGGACATCCAGAGCAGAAATTCGCTGTTCTTTTTGTGGCAAGAGTGCCGATCAGGTCGATAAGATCGTCACCGGCCCGAGCGTGAATATTTGCAGTGAGTGTATCAAGCTGTGCAATGAGGTTTTGCGAGAGGACGATCTCAAAAAGCCCGTGACGCTTCACAAAGGGTTGCCCAAGCCGCAGGAAATTAAGACGCGTCTCGACGATTATGTAATTGGCCAGGAGCGCGCCAAGCGCGTTCTTTCGGTTGCGGTGTATAATCACTACAAGCGCATTCGGTCCAATCAGTCTGCGGATGATGTCGAACTCGATAAGAGCAATATTTTGCTTATGGGACCCACGGGTACTGGCAAGACGCTTTTGGCACAAACGCTGGCGCGCATTTTGCAGGTTCCATTTTCGATTGCCGATGCCACTATTTTGACCGAAGCAGGATATGTTGGCGAAGATGTTGAGAATATTCTGGTGCGCCTACTTCAGGCGGCGGATTACGATGTGGCGCAGGCAGAGATGGGTATTTTGTATTTGGACGAGGTCGATAAAATTTCTCGAAAGTCGGCCAATCCATCTATTACGCGCGATGTGTCTGGGGAAGGTGTTCAGCAAGCGTTGTTGAAGATTCTGGAAGGTACGGTGGCGAGTATTCCGCCCAAGGGGGGGCGCAAGCATCCCGAACAACCTCTGATTCAGCTCAATACCAAAAATATTCTGTTTATCTGTGGCGGTGCATTTGATGGTTTGGAAAGCGTTATTAGCACCCGCATCGGCAAGAAGACCATTGGTTTTGGAGCTGATTCGAACGATTTGGATGAGCAAAGTACCGGTGAGATTTTCCAGCATGCCGAGCCAGAAGATTTGATCAAATACGGTTTGATTCCAGAACTGGTTGGGCGGATGCCCGTGATGTGTGCGTTGAGTGAGTTGGATGAGGCTGCACTGTTGCAGATTTTGACGGAACCGCAAAATGCGATTACCAAGCAATATCAAAAGTTGTTCGAACTCGATGGGGTTGAGCTGACTTTTGAGGATGACGCGCTGCGCGAGGTTGTGCGCATTACACAGGAAAAGGGTACAGGCGCGCGCGGGTTGCGGTCGGTTCTCGAGACTGTTATGACGGATTTGATGTACGATATACCCTCCAATGAGGACCTGACCGAGATCACAGTGACCCTCGATATGGTTCAAAATCGCAACAAGCCGCGTATGGAAGTTCTCGAATCCACACAAAAAAGCGCTTAAAAAGATAGATATTTCCCACAGATGGGGAACCGGGGCCGAATTGGACCCCGGTTTTCGTTTGTGTGAAAGGGCGGTCATGCAATTCCATTCTGTCGAATTTGTTACGAGTGTTGGCTTTTTGAGGCAGTTGCCTCGCGATGGGATGGCCGAGATTGCATTTGCGGGGCGTTCCAATGTGGGCAAGTCGTCGTTGCTCAATCGGCTGTTCAATCGGAAAAATTTGGCGAAGACGAGTAGCGCGCCCGGCAAGACGCGGACGCTGAATTTTTACCGCGTAAATCACGCGTATTATTTTGTCGATTTGCCCGGTTATGGCTATGCAAAGCGCAGTTGGGAAGAGCGTCAGGCGTGGGGAAAGCTGATTGAGGGGTATGTGCAGGATCGGCCTTCAATCAGGGGTTTTGTTCTGTTGATCGATGCGAGGCACGATCCGAGCCGAGATGATTTGCAGATGATTGACTGGCTGGTACACGGCAACAAGCCGTTTGTGGTGGTTGCTACGAAAGCGGATAAGTTGTCGGGTCATAAGCTCAAAAGTCGATTGGATCAAACCCGTCGGATGCTCGCTTTGCACGGCGATTTTGACCTTGTGCCGTTTTCCGCGACGACGGGTCGCGGTAAGGATGCGGTTTGGCGGTGGATTGGAGAGGTGATGAATGTTTGACTATCGGGTAAAGAATGCCGAGGAGATTCCCACGCCTGCGCTGTTGGTTTACAAGGCGGCGGTGGCGCATAATATTCGCGCGATTGGAGATATGATGGGCGGGTATGCGCGTTTGCGTCCGCATATTAAGACGCATAAGATGTCGCAGATTGCGCGTATGGAGATGGATGAGGGGATTGATAAGTTTAAGTGTGCAACGCCCAAAGAGGCGGCGATGCTCGCTGCGATTGGTGCGACCGATGTGTTGATTTCTTATCATATCGTGGGGGCAAATATTGGGCGCGTGGTGGATTTGAAGCGGTTGTATCCCGATGTCGATTTGAAAGTTATTGCGGATGATGGGGATGCGATTCAGGCGTTGTCCGATGCCTGCACATCGGCGGGTGTGAGTCTGGGTGTTATGGTGGATGTCAATACGGGGATGGATCGCACGGGTGCATTGCCCGGCGCGCCTTCGCTGGCTCTGGCACAGCAGATTGCACAGTCGTCGGGGTTGTGTTTTGTGGGTTTGCATGTGTATGATGGGCATGTGGGTGATTTCGATGCGGATATGCGTCAAAAGACGGCGTTTGAGTCGATTGAGCGGGCTGTTGAGACCCGGTGTCTGATAGAGCAGTCTGGGATTGAGGTTGAGAAATTGGTGGCTTCGGGGTCGCCGGGTTTTGAGCATACGCAACGGGTGGATGGGGTGGATGAGGTCTCGCCCGGTACGTGGATTTTTTGGGATACCGGATATGGTGATAAGCTGGAGAGTCCCTTTGAATGGGCAGCACTAATTTTGTCCAGTGTGATCAGTACGACTCGCGCAGACCTCGTTACATTGGACGCGGGCAGCAAGTCGGTTGCGCCCGATACGCCTGTGCCCCATTTTCGCGCGTTGGGGTTGTCAGATGAGATTGCGTTTGTGCGGCGCAATGAGGAACACCAGTTGTTGCAATTGCCGGAGGGCACACCGAGACCGCGTGTGGGCGATCAATTTTATCTGGTGCCGCGCCATGTGTGTACGACCGTGAATTTGTGGGATGAGGTGTGTGTGATTGATGAAGACGGGATGTTTGTAGAGACATGGGCCGTGGATGCGAGAGGGCATTGAGTGAAAATGGAAAAGGTTCTGATCGCCGATTCTCTGGCCGATGGCTGGCAGAATGTTTTCGTTTCTTCAGATGTAGAAGTCGATTTGAATACGGGTCTGTCTGAAGATGCCTTGTGTGAGATTATCGGCGATTATGCCGGGCTGATTGTGCGCAGTGCAACGCGGGTTACGCAACGGGTGATTGAGGCGGGTGTGAATCTTCGCGCGATTGGTCGGGCGGGTGCTGGTGTGGATAATATCGATGTGAATGCCGCGACTGAGCGGGGGATTGTGGTGATGAATGCACCGGGCGGCAATACGATTTCTGCCGCTGAGTACGCGATGGCTATGATGATGGCGCTGTCTCGCAATATCCCCCAGGCGACGGCATCGCTTAAAGCTGGCGAATGGGAGCGCGGCAAATATACGGGTGTTGAATTATACGGCAAGACTTTGGGCATTATTGGCGTGGGGCGCGTCGGTCAGCAGGTGGCGCGACGCGCGCATGCGTTTGGTATGACGTTGTTGGGTGCCGATCCTTTTTTGTCGGATGATCTGGCGCGGCAGTTGCATATACAGCAGGCTTCTTACGATGAGATTTTTGCCAGGTCGGATTATATTACGTTGCACGCAGCGTTTACGAATCAGACCCATCATCTCATTTCTGAATCGGCGCTTGCAAGGTGCAAAGATGGGGTGCGTATTATTAATTGCGCCCGGGGTGAGCTTGTGGATGAGAAGGCACTTGTCAGGGCGATTGAAGCGGGTAAGGTCGCAGGGGCTGCATTGGATGTGTTTGGCGAAGAGCCGCCTGCGGTTGATCATCCGCTGATTAAAAGGCCAGAGGTGGTTTCTACGCCGCATCTGGGGGCTTCGACATTTGAGGCGCAGGAAAATGTGGCGCGGCAGATTGCCATGGATTTGCGCGATGCACTGCAGGGTAAGCCCGTTCAAAGTGGTATCAATTTGCCGCCGATTGATCCCGAGTATCTCGATGCGATCAGTCCCTATTTGTCGCTGGCAGAAAAGGTGGGGTCGCTGCACGCGCAACTTATGGGCGGGCATTTGCACAGGGTGGTTAATCGATATCAGGGTGTGATTCAGGAATACGCTACGGCGCCGCTTACGGCTGCGGTTTTGAAAGGTATTTTTGAATATCAGGCTGAGGAGCCGGTGACGCTGGTCAACGCGCCTTTGTGGGCTAAGGCGCGCAGCATTCGGGTCGAAGAGTCCAAGAGCAGTCACGCGGATTATAGCAATTTGATTACGATAGATGTCGAGACTTCGGAAGAGACGACATCGATTTCGGCGACGGTTTTTGGGCGCCGGGATTTGCGGTTGGTTCGCATAGATGATATTGAGGTGAAGGCAAAGCTCGAGGGGAATATGATTGTTTTGGGCAATCGTGATGTGCCCGGTGTGGTGGGGCATATGGGCAATTTGTTTGCGGTAAATGGGATCAATATTTCCGATATGGCGCTGGGGCGCAGGAGCCAGGGCGGCGAGGCGATTATGGTTTTTAATATCGATACGCCGGTGCAGGATGAGGTGCTGGCCGATATTGTGTCTCAGGAGTTTGTGAACTGGGTTAAACAGGTGAAGTTGTAAAAAAAAGGATAAAAAATGTCTGTTTCAGCAATTGTAGGTGCAAATTGGGGTGATGAAGGCAAGGGCAAGATGACGGATGTTCTGGCTCGGGATTCCGATTTTGTTATTCGCTTCCAGGGTGGCAATAATGCCGGGCATACGATTATTAATGAGTATGGAAAATTTGCCCTTCACCTTTTGCCTTCGGGCGTGTTTTATCCGCACACGACGAATATTCTCGGTACGGGGATTGCGTTGAATATTCCGGCTTTTATAGAGGAGGTGGATGATCTGATTGCCCGCGGCGTGCCGAAGCCAAATCTGTGTATTTCTGAGCGCGCGCAGGTGTTGCTTCCCTATCATCTGCTTATGGATGTGTACGAGGAGGAGCGGTTGGGGGATCGAAAATACGGTTCGACCAAGTCGGGTATTGCGCCGTTTTATTCGGATAAGTATTTGAAGGTGGGGGTTCAGGTTGCCGATTTGTACGATGAGGGCCGCTTGCGCGATCGCGTCGCGCGCGCGCTGGAGGTGAAGAATGTGCTTTTTGAGCATTTGTACCACAAGCCGCTGATGTCTCTGGAGGAAATTGTGCCCGATTTGATGGCGGCCGGAGAGCAGGTTGCGCCTTATGTTTGCGATACGTCGTTGTTGCTCCACAATGCGCTGAAGGAGAATAAGAAGATTCTCGTGGAGGGGCAGTTGGGTGCTTTGCGCGATCCGGATCACGGTATTTATCCCTATCCGACGTCTTCTTCTACTTTGGCGGGTTTTGCGTCGATTGGGGCGGGTATTCCACCTCATTCGATTACGCAGGTTGTCGCTGTTGCCAAGGCGTATTCTTCTTGCGTGGGGGCGGGTCCTTTTATTTCTGAAATTTTTGGCGAGGAGGCGGATGAGCTTCGCGAGCGGGGTGGCGATGCAGGGGAGTACGGTGCGACGACAGGACGGCCCCGCAGGATGGGCTGGTTCGATGCTGTTGCTACGCGCTATGGGTGTCGCATGCAAGGGGCGACAGCGGTTGCGTTGTCGCTGCTCGATGTGCTGGGTTATCTCGATGAGATTCCGGTTTGTACAGCTTATGAGATCGATGGGGAGAAGACAGATATTTTTCCGGTTCCGTCCCTTCTGGACCGGGCGACACCTGTGCTGGAAAAGTTGCCGGGTTGGAGAACAGATATTTCTTCGGTGCGCGAGTTTTCGGATTTGCCGACGAATGCTCAGAGTTATGTGAAGCATATCGAGGCGTGGCTCGAGGTTCCGGTGAAGTGGATTTCCGTGGGACCGAGACGGGAGGATATTATTGAAATGTGATGGTGAGTGTGTGGATCCTTATTTGAGAAGCCCATCCAAAAGGATGGGCTTTTTTTGTCTGAGGGACGATGTTTTGGAGAAACCTCAAATTTTTTGGTTTTGTCAAAAAATAGGTAGAATATCACATCAACCATAGCTTATGGAGGCAAAACCGATGTCATCTCTTCCTGTTGGCGATTTTGTTCCGTCTGTGTCTGAAGTGCGTATTCCTCGACGAATGGTTTATGAGGGGCAGTATATTGCGCTGTCACCTCTCAATCCCGAAAGGGATGCGCCCGGGTTGTTTGCGTGTTCGCACGGGACGGAACCCGTGGAGCAGTTGTGGACGTATATGGCGTATGGGCCTTTTGAAGATGTGTCGGATATGCAGGAATGGCTTGAGGAGATTGAAGATTCGGGGGATCCGCTCTTTTTGAGTGTTCGAGATAGAGTATCTGATCGGCCAGTTGGTATGGTGAGTTTTTTGAATATTGCGCCCGATGCGCGTCGGCTGGAGCTTGGGAATATCTGGTATGGTCCGGAGGCACAAAATACGTGTGCGAATACCGAGGCGGCGTATCTCATGCTTTGCGAGGCGTTTGATTGTATGGGTTATCGCCGCGTCGAGTGGAAGTGCGATGCGCTCAATGAACGCTCGCGGTCTGCCGCGCTCCGCCTGGGATTCACGTACGAAGGGCTTTTTCGCCAGCACATGATTGTCAAAGACCGCAACCGGGATACGACGTGGTTTTCCATGCTGGATACCGAATGGCCCCGGATTAAGGAAAATATGGAGCAATGGTTGTATCACAATCCGGATAAGTCTTGGTCGCTGAGGGAAAAGAATCAGGGGCTGGGAGGCGTGAGGTAGCGGTACATATCTTTCACATGAACGCCCGTTCATGGCTCAAAATGTACCCTTTTGCATCCCGGTGCATTCGGTTTGTCTGTGCCTCCAAAGGCGATCCATATATTCAAGTTAAGGCGCAATACAGCATATTAAAAGCATGATGAGGGTGCTTGAGCTTCTGTCCATAACATTATCGCTCAATTCTGTGACGTTGGCTTGATATTTGCTCGGGGTCTAACTGTTGTGTGTTTTAAAATAAAATTCACTCACTTGATATTCTATATAATTTACACATGCATGGACGAAACGGAAATGATACATGCTGAATTTGAATGACTTAAGTGCCGGGCAGCCCGGCCTTACTTCAGAATCTGGTGGGTCGATGGCACAGTGCGCGAGTGTATGTTTGGAATCACAAGGCCATACCAGAGGAGTCGAGCTTAGTGTCAGAGGTTATATCGCAAATAACTATATTTTGGAATGGTCGCCAGTCACAGACCAGGTCCGCAGGACTTGGGCAGATCTCCGAGAGGCCACGGAAAAAGGGGCTGAGGGTATTGCGATCTTGCTGCTCAAACAAGAACTTGGTTACACCGCAATCGAGCGTGCTGCGATAGGTACGCGCATTGACCGCTGGCTGGGCGAAGAATCTGATGCACCCCCCTTTCAGCGTAAGGCAAGACTGGAAGTTTCCGGTATTCTTAATGGTAGCGATGGAGGAGTAAAAAGACGGTTGCGCGAGAAAATAGATCGAGTTAATTTTATAGATAGTCAGTTACCCGCCTATGTCGTCGTGGTCGAGTTTAGCCGCCCACTTGCCGAGGTAAATAAAAAATGAGTGCCACCACGACCAACCCTCACAATCAGGCCATGGACCTCGTGGAAACAGCTATTCTGGAACGAACACGCGGCCATGAGGAAAAGGCTATCCAGCTTTATGCCGAAGCGTTGGAATTGGAGCTCGCTGCTATTAAGGAATTGGATGAGCGCGACGACCACGACGAGCCAACCTGGTCAGTGTTACACCGCAGTGCCGGGTGGATGGCGTTTAATAGCAACCAGTTTCGTCGGGCTGAAAAGTTGGCAAGCAGAGCACTTGCTGGCGATCCTCATCCAGAGATTGCCGAGGAATTGCGCGACCTTCTGGCAGAAACCTACATGCAGATGCGCCGCAAACCAAAGAGTGCCTCTGTGGCCGAACCCGCTGATAACTAACCGTTCGGTGCTTCCATTTATTACACACAAAAACCCCAGACGATTTTCGCCTGGGGTTTGGTTTTAATTTTTCCAAAGGAGTCCACCATGTCTCTCGCTGTATGTATATGGGCACTGACCTGTGCCGAGGAACTTGCTTTAGAACAGGTTGCCGATGCGGGGTTTACGCATATTGATATCCGTCCGGGTTGGCTTCAGACCTCCGATCTTCAACAACGGGCCAGAGATCTTGGTCTCTCGGTTTCGTGTATTGCCGCTTCTGCCGATATGCCCGAGGGGGTGTCCCTTGCAGGAGATAATCTACAATCTGCACGCGATCATATAAATCGGGCATTTGAACACGGTGCTCGGCTCGGTGCAACGACTGCGTACCTGGTGCCCCAGGGGGATGATGCCGACCTGTTTGCCGAGTCTTTGGGTGTGCTGGCTGATCAGGCGCAAGATGCTGGTGTCAAGCTCGCTGTTGAACACTTTCCGGGTACATTTTTGCCGACGGTGCCGTTTACGCTCACTTATCTCGAGGAGATTGGTCATCCCAATCTGTATCTGCTTTTTGATATTGGACATGCACAGATGGCGAATGAAGATCCCGCGGATATGATCGCGCTGGCGGGAGATCGTCTGGGTTATGTTCATCTCGATGATAATGATGGGGAGGAGGATCTGCACCTGGGGCTGTGCGATGGGGTGCTTACGCGGGAGGTGCTGCGATCTACATTTGACGCGCTTCTTTCGGTCAATTATGCCGGGAATATGAGTCTTGAACTCAAGTCGGATATTCCAGATCCTCTCGACGCGCTGAAGAGAAGTCGGGGGATTGTGATTGAGAATTTATAGGCCGACCACGACCCGTCCGCGCATTTGTCCGGATAGGATGCGATCTATTTGGGTATTCAGGTCTTCCAAACCGCATTCTGCGATTATGTTGTTCAGGGTGTTGATTTTCCAATCTGTGGCGAGACGTTGCCAGATTTTTAGTCTGAGGTCCATGGGGCATAAGACGGAGTCGATGCCGATTAGTTTGACGCCGCGAAGGATAAATGGATATACTGTGGTGTGTAGTTCGGGGGATGCGACCAAGCCACAACAGGTTATTACGCTGTGATATTGCGTTGTTTTGATGAGTGTTGACAGGATGTTTCCGCCAACGGTATCTATTGCCGCTGCCCACCGGCCCGATAGGATGGGCCGTCCAGTGTCGTCGTCCAATGTGCGCCGATCTATGACTTCATAAGCGCCGAGTTCTTTCAGGAAGTCCGTTTCTGATGCTTTTCCCGTGGCTGCTACGACTCGAAAGCCGTTTTTGGCCAATATCGCCACTGCGAGACTGCCCACGCCGCCGGTTGCGCCGGTTACTACGATGTCGCCCTGGTCTGGCTTTATACCTGTTTCGATGATGTGATGGACTGATAGTGCTGCTGTAAATCCCGCTGTTCCATATCCCATGCTTTCCTTTGTGGTCAATTCTTCGGGGAGTTTGACCAGCCAATGCGCGGGCACCCTGATGTATTGTCCGAATCCGCCCGCGGTATTCATGCCCAGGTCGTAGCCCGTGACCAATACTGTGTCGCCAGGTTTATAATCGGCGACAGTGCTTTCGGCGATTTCTCCTGCTGCATCTATTCCCGGCGTGTGCGGATATGCCTGCGTTACGCCGCGATGCCCGGTTGCGGATAGGGCATCTTTGTAATTTAACGAGGAGTAGCGCACCCGGATCAGTATTTCGCCTTCGGGTAATTCACCTATTTGTCGGTTTTCTACGGATCTTAAAAACTGGCCCTCCGATTCGCGTACGACGAGTGCTCGAAATGATGTCATTAACATCCCTCCTTACAGTAATTTAGGAATTGTCTCTTAAATTGGTATTCAGTACACTATATTACACGTTACAACTCCAATCCCAAACAATAGTATAACACAATGCGATACAAGTCCCTCAAACAGTGCGTTGACGATCTCGAGCGCAACGGTCATCTCATCCGCATTGAACAGGAGGTGGATCCCTATCTGGAGATGGCGGAGATCCACCGCCGCGTTTTTCAGGCGAACGGTCCGGCTGTTTATTATGCGAATGTGAAAGATAGTCCATTTCCGGCGGTTTCCAATCTGTTTGGTACGCTCGATCGCTCGCGTTTTCTCTTTCGGTCAACTTTGAGATGGGTACAACGCCTTGTCGAGGCCAAGGCCGATCCGGTTGCGTTTCTTCGCGCGCCCTGGCGCGCAATGGGAATTGCGAGGATTGCATTTAATACGTTGCCGAAAAAGGTGCGCTTTGGCGCGGTGCTCAAACACAGTACGACTGTTGATCAGCTTCCTCAGATTCAGTGCTGGCCCGACGATGGCGGCCCGTTTGTTCTTTTGCCCCAGGTTTATACTGAGGATCCCGACCGGCCGGGTGTTATGAATGCCAATTTGGGGATGTATCGCATCCAGCTTTCGGGTAATGAATACATACAGAACGAAGAAGTTGGTCTGCACTACCAGATCCGCCGCGATATTGGGATCCACCATGCCAATGCGCTCAAGCGCGGGGAGCCTTTGCGCGTGAGTATTTTTATCGGGGGACCGCCCGCGCATACGTTTTCTGCTGTTATGCCTTTGCCCGAGGGTTTGTCCGAAATTATTTTTGCCGGGGGTCTGGCCGGGCGTCGGTTTCGCTATGCGCGCAGGAATGCCTGTGTTATTTCTACTGAGGCAGATTTTGTTATTACTGGTGTGGTTCATCCCGGCGAGACCAAACCCGAGGGTCCTTTTGGCGATCATCTGGGGTATTATAGCCTGGCGCATGATTTTCCCGTTCTCCAGGTCGAAGATGTTTGGCACCGGAGAGACGCTATTTATCCCTTTACTGTTGTGGGGCGCCCCCCGCAGGAAGATACGGCATTTGGCGCACTTATCCACGAGATTACCGGTCCGATGGTTCCCGTCGAGATTCCCGGTCTCAAGTCTATTAATGCTGTGGATGCGGCAGGTGTCCATCCTTTGCTGATTGCCATTGGTTCGGAACGCTATGTGCCTTACCGAGAGCGACAACCACAGGAGATTCTCACGCTGGCCAATGCACTGCTCGGTTTTGGTGCGTGTTCTCTGGCAAAGTATCTCTTTATTTGTGCGGGGGAAGATAATCCCCATCTGAATACGCACGATATCGGTGCTTATTTTATCCACGTTCTCGAGCGGGTGGATTGGCGGCGCGATCTTCACTTTCAAACGCGTACGACGATTGATACGCTGGATTATTCGGGTACAGGGTTTAATGAGGGTTCCAAAGTCGTGATCGCCGCAGCAGGTGCGAAGAGACGCGATCTGTGGCGAGAGGTGCCGGGTGATCTGGCTCTGCCTGATGGATTTAAGAATCCCGCGATTGCACTGCCCGGTATTGTAGCTGTTGAAGGTCCCGATTTTAAAGATGCAGATCAGGGGGGTAAGGATGTAGCCCGCCTTGCCGAGACGCTTGCTTCTCAGTCTCTCGATGGTTTGCCGCTTGTCCTTATTGTCGATGATAGCGCGTTTTGTTCGCGTACGCTCAACAATTTTCTCTGGGTCGCGTTCACGCGGTCCAATCCTTCACATGATGTTTACGGTGTTGATAGTTTTATTGAATACAAACACTGGGGCTGCAATGGGTCGCTGATTGTTGATGCGCGCCACAAGCCCCACCACGCGCCCCCGCTTGTTGAAGATCCCAATATTACAAAAAAGGTAGAGGCTCTCGGAGCGTCGGGTGGGCCATTGTATGGGGTTATATAGCGAATCAACGAATCAGCGAATCAGCGAATCGGGATTTGCACTGACTTTGGGTGGCAGGGTGGGATTCGTCTATTCGTCTATTCGTCTATCTCTTCACGGAGGACAATTCTTATGTTCTACCGGCATCTTTTGATCATTCTCAGTGTCTGCCTCGCCAGCTATGGCGAATGCGACTCAGGTGCTCATAAGAAGGGGGAGGGTATAACGATTCCGGATATCTACCTGCGTGCGGTGATTGAGGATTCTTTGAACAAGGCGAGAGGGGAAGCGATTACTGCGGCTGAGATGGCGACTTTGACGCGTCTTGAAGCACCGAATTCAAGGGTTCGCGATTTGACGGGGATTGAGTACGCGACCGAACTGACGGTGCTGAATCTCGGCGATGTATTTATAAATGGCAACCGGATCAATAGCAATGAGATTTCGGATATTTCGCCACTGTCGGGTTTGGTCAAGCTGACGGAGTTGTATATCCATCGCAATCAGATATGGGATATTTCGTCGCTGTCGAATTTAACGGAGTTGGAAAAACTGGATGTTAGTGCGAATTTTCATATTTCCGATATTTCACCGCTGTCGGGTATGACTAAACTGAGGACGCTGTATCTCTATACCAATGAGATTTCGGATCTCTCGCCATTGTCGGATTTGACCAATTTGAGGTGGCTGAGTTTGAGTAATAATCTGATCTGGGATATTTCTGACCTGGCGAGTTTGACAGAGTTGAGGGGGTTGGCTCTAAATATCAATGCCGTGTCGGATATTTCTCATCTGTCGGGTATGATCTATATGGAGAGGCTGAATATTTGGGATTGCGATATTGTGGATTTATCGCCTCTGGTGGAGAACGCGGGATTGCGTGGGGAAAAGGATTTTATCGATGTGAGGGATAATCCCCTGAGCGAGACATCACTGAACACGCATATTCCGACGCTTCGGGAGAGAGGGGTCAGGGTGAGGCTGGATAATTGACGGAGGACAGTTCCCATGATTTATCGATATCTTTTGATCATCCTCGGTGTCTGTCTCGCCATTTATGGCGCGTGCGATGCAGGTGCTCATAAAAAGGGCGAGGGTATAACGATTCCGGATATCTACCTGCGTGCGGTGATTGAGGATTCTTTGAATAAGGCGAGGGGAGAGGTGATTACTGCGGCTGAGATGGCGACGTTGACGCGTCTTGAAGCACCGAATTCAAGAATTCGCGATTTGACGGGGATTGAGTACGCGACCGAGCTGACGGTGCTGAATCTCGGCTATGTATTGACGAATGGCGGTCGCGTCAATAGCAATGGTATTTCGGATCTTTCTCCTTTGTCGGGTTTGGTCAAGCTGACGGAGTTGAACCTTTTTCGCAATACAATAGCTGATCTTTCGCCGCTGTCGAATTTGACAGAGTTGAGAGTTCTGGACCTCAGTGGGAATTCCTATATTTCGGATCTTTCGCCGCTGTCGGGTTTGACGGGGATGAGAACGCTGCATCTCTATACCAATGATGTTTCGGATCTCTCGCCGCTGTCGGGTTTGACCGAGTTGAGGTGGCTGGATTTGAGTAGTAATCTGATCTGGGATCTTTCGCCGCTGTCGGGTTTGACCGAGTTGGGTGGATTGGCTGTGAATAACAATGCGGTCTCGGATCTTTCTCCTTTGTCGGGTTTACCCAGGCTGAAAAGGGTGCATGGTCGGGATTGCGATGTTTCGGATTTATCGCCTCTGGTGGAGAATGCGGGATTGCGTGGCGAGAACAGTTTGATCGATTTGAGGGATAATCCCCTGAGCGATGTTTCGATTAATAAGCATGTTCCGGTGCTTCAGGAGAGAGGGGTCAGGGTGAGACTCAGTAACTGAGGGCACTCAGGCACTCGGGTCTTGAAAGACGAGTTCCATGCCGTCTGTGACAGTGACCGTGATTTGCAATTTTCTCGGTTCTGTCAGGTGTGCGAGGTGGGGTTGTCCGTCGATCCATACGTTGGGATAGCGACACCAGGGGGCGGGTACGTCGGCGCAGAGGGTGAGCGTGCGGCAGGTGACGCGGTCGCTCAGGTTGTTGAGGTGAAGGCGGTAGTGCTTTTGGGTTTGCGTGTCGGACAGTATTTCGATTTGGGTGTGGCGTCTGGTCTGGTGGTAGAAGAGTACTTCTTCGGGTACGGCGCACCAGACTTTGTCTCCGCCTTCTGTGAGGATGGTTTCAAATCTTTTTCTGAGTTGTGGATGCGAGCAGTCTTTGTTGGGGTGGATGGGTTTTTCCAATGGGCAATGGCAGTAGTCGATGATCCAGCCGTTTTGCGCTTGTGCATGGCGGATGTTGCGGAATGGGTCGTATTCGCTGAAGAATGGGGCGTAATACTGTTCGTGCAATGCCGTGCGGTTGATCCAGAAGAGCGGGGTGTTTGGACGGTTGAGGGCGTCAGTCAGGCTCATTGCGCCGAGGTAGCCGTGTTTGCGACAGGCGTCGAGGACGTGGTCCGACATGTTGGCGTTGTTGCCGGGTGCGCAGTAGAGATCGACGGGTGCGTCAATGGCGGCTTCGAGTACGTCTTTGGCGCGGCCAATTTCCAGGTCAACCATGTCGGGCTGTATGAGTTCATGGCTATAGGAGTGATTGCCAATTCCCCAGCCCCGGGCGAGGAGGTCTTTGAGTTCGTCGGCGTTCATGTGGCGATAGCCATTGTAGCTGGAGTTGCCTATGTTGCGCGTTTCGCCCAGTTGCCCTACGACGACTTCTACATGTCCCGGGATGCCGTATTCTTCGTGGATGGGGATTGCGAATTGGTGCAGGTCAACAAGGGCTTCGTCATAGGTGATGGAATAGACCCAGGTTTTATTGTATTTCCAGGGGCATATTGTGAGGGCCATGTTTTTCTCCAGTATCAGGCTGAAAACGCCTGGATGAAATCGCGAAATGTGGTGCTGTATCCCAGTTGCCATTCGAAGATGTGTGTGCCGTAACGGGTAGCCAATTTTTCGGGATAGGTGCTGGGGGTTTCCACGCCGACTGTTCCGTCGCGCATGAGGATGCATTGATAACCGCGGGCGAGCATGTCTCTGGCTCCGCCTTCGGCGCCGAGGATGCACATGTTGGTTGCAAATCCCGTGTAGATGAGGGTTGTGATGTCGCGCGTTTTGAGGTAAGTGTCGAGTACGTCGGTGTAAAAGACGAGGGGTTCGTCTTGTATTGGGGAGACGATGGCGGCCCGTTTCATGTTTGCAAGTGGCGATTTTGTGAGGTAGTTCGGGCCATGTGCGCGGTTTCGCATGGTTTGTGCGCGATTTTCGGGCTCCGGTTGTGATGTTTTTTTGCGTCGGGAAGGGATGTGGGGATATTGATGCGCCATCCAATCGGTTTCGACATGGCAGACGGGCATTCCGATTTTGCGCGCGATGTCCATGGCCGGGCGTATGACTTCGGCCATGATGCGTGCGGCTTCGGCGGTTGCCTGGGGCCAGCCCATGCCCACGCAGTAGTTGGGGTCGATTGCCGGACCATCTGGACAGCCGATGTTCCAGCAGTGCAGGCCGATGAGGGCGGTTTTTGCAACGGGTAATTCGAGGCGAACAGATTCGTAACCGGGGGCATCAATGGGCAGGGCGCGATAATACCGGGCGTTCAAGGCGTATGTGTGTGACATGGGGTGTTAGACTCGATTCTGGTCGGCGACGGCGGCGACTATTTGGGCGACGAGGTCGCAGTGTTCGGGCTGGTATTTTTCGCAGAATGTGGTCCAGCGGATGAAATTGTCGAGAAAGTCCCGGGCATTGGGACAGGTGTTTGCGTTGTATGTGTAGGTGTGGGATGCCGGGGGTTTGGAGAAGGGATGGAGGTGTTTTTCGGCTTTGTCCGTTAAAAAGGGCAGTGCGGCGGGCATGAGATAGTATTTGCCGAGTCCCGCTCCGGTGAGTCCTGCTTCGGCGACTTGCTGGGCAAAGGATTCGGCGTCGCATGTAAAGGCATTGGGATCGATGTTGAATCCGGCCATCCAGCAGGAATAGGTTTCCATGTAATCTGGTATGGATAGCGGGATTATACCGGGAATTTCGGCGAGTTTGTCGGTGATGAGGCGAATCATGCGGTCGATGTGCGCAACGGCCGGCCGGATGATTTCGAGTTGTGCAAGGGTGATGGCGGCGGTCGATTGGGTTATGCGGAGCGCGTATCCATTTACGGCGTGTACGCGCCCCAGTCCCTCAACCATTTGCCCGCCTCTGCTTTGACCGACGAACCGAATTTGTTCGGCGAGTTTATCGTCATTTGTAATTACACAGCCGCCGACGTCGGAGCCGAGTGTTTTTTCGGAATCGAATGAGAAGGCGGCGACATCGCCCAGGGTGCCTGCAAGGCGGCCTTTGTACGTGCCAAATACGGCTTGACATACGTCTTCAATGACGGTCAGGCCGTGTTTTTTTGCCAGGGCGTGGATGGGGTCCATGTCGCATATGAGGCCGGTTATGTGGACGGCGAGAATGGCTCGCGTGCGGTTGGTAATACAGGGTGCGATGGTGCGGGCGCTGATGAGCGGTGTGCCGGGTTCGGTGTCGGGAAAGACCGGGATGTAGTTTTCTTTTAGCAGGCCCATGACCGTGCCGTAGTCGGTGATGGGCGATACGATGATTTCATCGCCGGGTTCGAGATTGAGTGCGGCTGCAAGTATGTTGAGGGCTGCGGTGCATCCGGGTGTGCCGATGCAGTGTTTGATGCCCATTTCGCTTTCGAAAGCGGCTTCAAATCTCCGAATCATGTCGCATTGCAGACCCGAGGAGACGACTTCCTGGAGGTATGTCAGGCAGTTTGGACCCATGGTGCGCGGAAAGGGTTGGGGCAAGCTGCCCGTGATTCCTTCAAATGCTTCGGCACCGTATTTTGCGCGTTCTTGTATAGACATGTTACCACCTGTGTACGTAATGCCCTTGTCCGGAAAACCACAGGGCATCGACCGCGAACGACAGCGCGACCCCCAGGCCATAGCCGGTGAGCAAACCGATGAAGAAGGGCTGAAAACGGCGGTAAGCAGAAACACCGCCGAAGTGCAGTACAAACAATTTGAAAGCCCAAATAATAAAAATTGAGACCTGATTGCTGCGGGCGACATTGGTGCTGCAAACCGTCAGGCCAATGGGATGCAAAGGCCACCAGGAGAAGCGATATTGCAAGAATGTGAGCAGTCCCATCAGCGCTGCGCCGCCGCCAAAAAATCCCATTCTTTGCCAGTCGGGACCAAAGGGATTGACAATTTTGCTGAGGATGACCGGATAGATTCGGTTGGTTCCCGATTTGAGGGGAATATCGTTGAAATTGAAGGCCCCTCTTTCATAACTCAGGGGAATTACATAGAAAATAAATGTTAGACAGCCGACGAGCAATCCCAAAAAGACTGCGCTGAGGAGTTTGCGATGGTCGGTTTTTATCCATTCAGACAATTTGGCAATGTGGATCAACGCGGGCATAAACAGACCGCGAATATAGTTGGTGAGCGCGTAGGAGAGGGCGATCGATGTCATTGTGGGCGTTGAAAGGGCGTGTGCGCCCAGAGAGTAAATGGTGAAAATCTGTGCGCTGATCGGGGCCTGCACAAAGAGGATGCCGGTTTGAGCGACGACACGCGCTACGCCTATGTAAATGACAAAGGTAGCCGCAGTGTAAAAGGCGATCGCTGAAAAGGCCATGCCGGATTGGTATAACCAGATAATAATAAAAAGCGTTCCGAAAAACAGGCCCAAAATAGCGTTGCGGTAAGACATGAGTTCCCCGCTGTCGTCGATGGGGTATTGCGGATTTACGGCTTTGAGGAAGACGGCTTTGAGGTGGTGGCGAGAGATGTACAATCCCCAAAAAACGAAAAAACACAGTGCGCCAAAACACAACCAGCCCGCGCCGGAAAAGTGAAGCGCGCCATAGGGGTCGCCGCGGCCGGGCATATCAAATCCGATGCGATTTAAGAGGCCACCTGGAATTTGGTAAAATAGGAGATGGAAGAACCACATGCTGAATAGCACATCGAGGTTGGCAAAATAGGCAAAGCCCATGATATAGATATTGAATCGGGGGAAGATGGGAGGATAGCCTTTGGCAAAATAGAAAAAGGGAAGTGTCAGCTTAATATCGGGTACAAGAGGAAAGAAGAAATGGAGGATATTATAGGAGAGGATGCCGGATGACAGTGCGAATCCCGCCCAGTACAGACCCCTGTATTGAAGGGATTTATCGCGTGTGGATTCTGAGGAAACGATATGCAGTGCCGGACTCAATAGGGGAAATGTCAGGCGTTCATTTTCAGACCACTGGCGGCGCAAGATGACTGCAATACAGGCCGAGACGAAGACAATGGCAACGATAAACACAAGCCACCAGAAAAGAGGGGCAACCCATATAGACCAGGGGATTGGCATGCCGGGCAGCGTGCCTTCGTAAAAATCGCGCATTGCACCGCCGGTATTGGGCGGTACCAAATAGGTGGGGAGGTGGGCGTGGAAGAATTCAGCCCAGCGGTTTTCTGGCGTGGCAAAATAATAGGGTGTGGCAATGGTTCCCAGGAGAAAACCGAGCACGCCTGAGCCGGGTACCACGCCGCCTGCAAGCCCCATTGCGATAATGACCAGTTGTTCAGAGGGGGTTAAAGAGAAGGCGGGGTTCAGGGTTGACAGCAGGGGGTTGAGCAGGTAGCGGATGAGGAGAAAGAGGATGAATACAGCGACTGGAAAATGGCTGAGGTTCATGCGCGAAGCCCGCACGATATATTCTGAATAGGGTATCCAGAGGTTGATCAGAACAACGAGCGCGAGACCCAGTACAACGGCGCGAAGACTCACGCCACTTGTCAGGTACTCGGACAGGGATTCTGACCTGTTTTGTGGGGCTGGCGTTTTTGCCATAGGTCCTGGTAGCTTCTCGCAGCTTATGGCGGAGAAAATGCCTCAGCTGGCAGCGATGTCGGGTCGGTCTGATCGCCGATAGCTTGTTGATCTCGCCAGTTGGGATTGTAGCGTTCTCCTGGCATGGTGGCGTGGATCATTTCATAAACACCGTCTCCAAGGCGATCCAGAAATACAAACTCGTAGTAGTTGAGATGTTCGTAGGTCCAGATTTCAAAGGCTTTGCCCGTGGCACTGAATGGGTTGCGCTCGATGTCTGTCGGCAAGCCGTATTTGATGTGGATGCGCCCTTGGTCGGTATCCGATCCCTTTTGTCCGGGACGCGCAGAGAAGTGTTCGTCTGCATAGCGAATGCGCCTGAAATGTTCTGTGGCAAATTCGTTTTCAGGTGTTAGAGGCGTTGGGTCGCGTTTTTTCCAGAAGGTGAGAATAAATTCTACTTTTTCTGCGGCGCTCAGGGTATCATAAGTTTCGCGTTCGGTTTTTGTGGCGATGTAGCGGATTTGTTTGTAATAGCGTTTTAAGGAGGCGGGGTCTGTTGCCAGTGCGGGTTTTTGTATAGAAAAAGCCCGCTGGCGCGTGGTCATTTTGCCCGTGCCGTTATCGCGGGCAGTGATTTTCAGTACATACTGCCCTGGGGTAACCCCCTGGAGGTCAAGGGATTCGGTTTTGATTGTGGTTGCGCCGGGTTTGCGGTAGCGCGCCGAGGGAAAGTTTTTGATCCGCTGTCCCGCGGTATCCAGGAGGGCATAGGCGAGGTCGAAAGTTGCAGCGCGTCCCTCGCCTGTGGCAAGGCCGTAGAGTTCAAAGTAGATGTTTAAGGTCGTTGCGATTGACCTGCGCGCGTTGGGAACGATTTTGAACCCGTTCTTGACCAGATTTCTGGTGGTCTGTGTGTTTGCAGCGTCAATACGATGGGCAAACTGGATGTCGCTTATGGTCGGGGCGGCGTTGTCAAATTCGGGCATTGTAAAGGCGAGTTCACAGGTGCCTTCGGCATTGGCCTGCAAATCTTTCAGGCGAATGTGAACTCTATAAGTGCCGGGCGCAATTCTGAAGCTCAATGCCTCTGTAATCATTTGATCGCGCAGGTCTGTTCCCGCGTCTGTGACGATCTGTTTTTCCCATTTGAAGGGCATGCTATCGCGTTTGGAAAAAAAGGTGGCTTCTACGCGATAGTCAGCCCGCTGGTGGTCGTTCAATTCACTGAAGGTGAGGTGCTGACACGGGCACTGGAGATACAGTTCGCCGTAGTTCAGGCTGTCTGGCGTATCAAAACCCGCTCTGTCGATCCAAAATGGAATGGCGCCTCGCGCCCTGACGGGAATATCTTCTCCCGAAATTGGCGCGAGGAGAGCCTGTGCGAGACACAGCGACAAAAGGATATATTTCATATCGCAACTCAGAAGGAACCGCCGATATTTATCCGATAGGTGGGATCCAATAACTCGCCCATGTCGCTATACGCCATGTCCAGGGTGAAGGGGCGCTCATTGACCGAGTATTTGAGGCCAAAACCGAGTGCAAAACTCTCGGTATCGTTATTGAATTTCCAGCCACCGCGCAGTGCGAGAATATTGTGCAACCAGAGTTCGGCACCCGCGTGAATGCGGCCTTCAAAATCGACAAAGAAGGCATTTTCCGCAGCTACGGTAAGCGAAACTGGATCGCCCAGATTGCCGTAGAGTTCCATTGAAGCCGCGATGCTGTAGATGAGGGGGCGGAAGGCCGTATCGTCGATGATGACGATATCCTGTCCGAAATTCTTCAGCGTCATGGCCAAACGCAAAGACCGGAACCCGGTGTAAAAGAGCGTGCCTATGGAGATATCCAGACCGCTGTTGACATCGGTATAGAGCGTCTCTTGAATATACCGGCCCTGGGCACCAAATGACAATCGGTCGGTGAATTTGATGGCATAAGTCAGGCCAATGGCAAAGTCGCTGTCTTTAATGATATTGCCCGTGCCATTGGGCTGGAAAATGGTGGTTTCTTCAAATTCGTCGGGTGTGAAAGACAAGACCGTGATGCCTATGGTCTGCGTGCCCAGGTTATAGGCAAAAGCCCCCGAATAAAATTTGGAATTGACCATCCACTTGTTGTATCCCAGGCTAAAAGCGGCGCGGTCGATTTGCGTGATGCCCGCTGGATTCCAGAACATGGCATCGATACCCGTGCCCACTGCGGTGTACGCATCGCCCATGGCAACTGCGCGCGCGCTTTGGGAGACTTTGAGGAAGGTGAATCCGGCATTGCCGAGTTTTTTGAGCCCGGCCTCTGCGCCTGTTGCCGATAGGGCAAAGGCAGTGAAGACCAGGACGAGTGTTGTTTGTAAGCGTTTCACGTGTTCCTCCTTTGCACTATTTGATGATCATAAACATCCCGGTCTGCTTTTTGCCCGTTTCGCCAGCAACCAGAGATTCTACCACGTAGTAGTAGCGTCCGGCGGCGACGCGCCCGGAAAATGTGCGCGTGCGCTGGTCCCAGGTGGCTTCGCCCCTGTCGGGGTCGGTGGTGCGCTGTGGGTGGTTGATGACGGCGATCAAATCTCCGGAGATTGAAAAGATGGAGATTTTTGCTTTTCGGGGTATGTTGACAAAACGAATATTGTTGCTGGCAGGTGGATACCTGTGGTCGGCATCTCCCGGGTCGTCCCGAAAGGGATTGGGAACTACGCGCACCTGTTCGGATAGCGCGTCTTTTTCAGGGGTTGCAATCACGATGGGGCTTCTGGAGACATTCATGCGCTGTTCGGGTGCGCTGTGTCCGGATTCCAAAGATGGAATGGATCGGCCTGTGCCGTTCCAGTCGCTGTGTCCGGAATCGTAGGTGCGCACCGAATACCAGTACCTGAAACCGGGTACGGATTCTACGTCTCGATAGGTGTAGGTTCCCCCATCGGCGTAGGAGATCGTGGGCGATGTCCAGGGCGTGTTGGGTGCGTATTCCGTGTTGGATGGGGTAGTTCCTTTGGGGATATCAGCCACGAGTTCCCAGGGTCCCAGGTGGTTGTTTTGGGTGCGATAGACCCGATAGCCCTGCACATCCAGGGCTTCATCGCCCGTATAATCCGGGTCAGGGGACTTTTCAGCCCGGTCAGACCATGTGATGGCGTTGTTCCCGTTTTCGTCGCTATCTACAAATACGGCAACATCGGGAGGCGCGTCTGGCAGGTCGTAATTGTTGTCGTAGGCAAATTGCGCGCGTTCCAGGTGGAGGGCCATTGCCCGTTCGCCGTCGGCGACCTGGCTCTGGTTGCCCTGGCGCGCCCATTCGTAAACATCCATGGGACTGCCGCCGGGACCGGCAAATTCGGCACCCGATCCGGCGACCCAGGCGACCACGACTTTGGCTTTTTCACCGGGGGCGAGATCATAAGGTCCGTAGGTGTGTGCGAAGGTTACGCGGCTGACTTTGGAGGGATTGTCCTGGACGGCTGGAACTCTACCTGAACCAATGAATTCATTGTAGAGATTCTCGTCGCTATTCAGGTTGGTAATATCTGGGGTGTCCCAATCGAAGCGCCCGTAGATCTCCCACCAGTTGACGAAGGCGGGCTGGTCCATTGTTTTGGGGGCCACGTAGGTCTCGTTGTCGTTGGTGAACCCGTCGGTGGGATCGTAATCGAGGGGTGCCAGGCCGATGTACTGGAAAGCCATGAGTTCGCCGTGGTTGAGCTGGCCCCGGTTGATATAGGCTGACTTGGCGTTGTTTTTATCGAAAGGCTGGCCCGTGTCGTCTCCGGCAGAAGAGAGCAGATCACTGTCATAGACATAAGAGATTTTCTTGCCACGGAGATCGGCCAGGCCATCGAAGTTGGACGCTTCGCTGTATTTGTACCAGTCGTCCAGGATGATCGGGTCGGAATACGCCCACGGTACGGTTTGGTTCTGCCATCGGTGTCCGGCCCACGATGGGGCGAGGTTGTTCACAAAGGCGAAATAGACATCCTTGTGATCAACGGGTAACCCCGCATCGGGTGTGCCGTCTCCGTTGTTATCTCCGGTGTTTTCGATGATGACTTCGAGAATAATAAAGTCGTCGTAGTCCGGATAACTCCACGCTCTGGCTTTGCGGGTAATGGTGAGGCCGCGTTCTGTCGTCCATTTGGAGATGACGATTTCTTCGGCCTCATTGTCGTTGGGAATGTAGCGTCCGTAATCGTAGTTGTGGATTTCGATGGGTTCGTCGGCCACCAGTGCAGGTGCTCCGGGCCAGTAATTGGCCGTGGTATTGCCCGTGAGGGGCGACCGGGTTTCAATGCCCAGACCGCGTTCTGGACCCGAAGCCGCATCGTAGATCATTTCAAAGATGTCGTCGGTATTGTAGCGCGGGTTGGAGATCGATACATTGTGTGATCCCCCTTCTCTGGTGAAAACCCAAAAACCCTCGCCCTGGCTGGTGTGATAGCGGTGGTCGTTGTCCTGCCCAATGATCCAGTATTCGGTAAAATCGCGTTCGCCAATGCCCCAGCCGGGATACATTAAGCCGGCATCTGCACCCAGACGGCTGTCGTCGCGCAGGCCCTGGGTGCCGGTATTGCGAAAGGTAGCCCAGAGCTTGCCCCGGGTCAGGTGGCGTTGAAGTTCGGGTTGTTGGGCACAGATTTCGGATGCAAATACCAGCACACACAGAACGCCCATCCATCCGATGTGTTTTAATGGATACATGTTATTGCTCCTCAGATAATGAAATTAAAATCCAATTTGGAGACCTATGCTGATCTCTCGAGGCCGACCGGCCCAGCGGTGGTATTCTTTGGTATCGCCGTAGTTGATATAGTTTTTGTCCGTGGGTTTGGGCATGTCCATGCCGTAGAGATACCAGAGTTCGGCCTGTGGGCCCTGATTGTGTCGATCAAACCAGGGACCGCGCCAGAAATATTCGGTGGCCGGGTCGCGCTGGTTGAAGAAGTTGTACACGTTCATAAACAGGGTGGCTTCGGTTCGACCTGTGCGGAAGCGTTTTTCCAAAGACAGGTGGGTCTTGGTTTCCATAGGTCCAAATCGCTCGACATTGCCCTGTGTGGGATGCGGAATGCTGATTCGGCGTCCCGTTTTCAGGGTGTTGATCACATTGAGCCTGAAACCGCCGAGGGCTGGGCCGTAATGCATGGGCGTTTCATACGTAAACGCGATTTTCATGGTGCCGCGTCGGTCGCCAAAACCAGCGGTTTCTGCGCGGCCCCCACGACCCGCACTGCGATCAGAGGTGGTGTTGCGGGTGAAGTAAAAGACGCCTGAAAGATTTTCCACTTCCTGAATTTCGCTGTCGGTCAACGGATTCCAGTCGGGGTTGGTGCCCTCTCGGATGGTCTGGATATAGCGGTCTGCCTCGGCGCCGATGTCCTGAATTTGCTGCGGTGTGAGCGGTACTTTTGCTTCTGATCCATCGTCGCTGGCATTTACTACGCCGTCGCCATTGGTGTCTTTGGTGTGCTGGATAAAATAGAGATCTGATGCGATAAATTGCGAGTTGGGAAAGTAGATGATCCGGTTGATTCCCGCGTTGCCTCCCGACTGCCACTGGTGGTTGTAGGCGACCTGGAAGGAGAAGTTCTGGCTGAAGTCCTTTCGGAGGCTCATTTCAAATCCCCGATTGTCTGTAAAAACATAGCCCAGAGGTGTGTTGCGTCCCCTTTGGCTTTTGCGACTGGGGTCACGCCAGTGGGCTCTGCCGAATCGAACCTGACCATCTACGCTTTGCTGATAAGTCGTGAAGCTCAGGACATAGTCCTGATAGAAGTTCCAGTCTGTGCCCACCTCAAAATTGGTGGAGCGTTTGTAATCGAGGTGGGGATTGCCCGTGGTGGCTGGCTGGTTGTTTTTATTGAGCCATTCGGTATCGTCGATTTGGCCATTGTCGTTGAAGTCTTCTGGAGGGGCAACGCCGCGCCATTCGTAGGAATAGAGGTGCCAGAATCCAGGCATCTGGTGAAAGATGCCGTAGGAAAATCGAATGATGGCATTGGCCGTAATGGGGTGCGAAACGCCCAGGCGAGGACTCCAGGCTGATTTGGTGGATACAGAGGTGCGCGGCATAAATTTGCGCTGCCGAGACCAGGAGTTGGTCATAGGTGCTCCGCTCCAGGCATTGTTGGCAATTGGGGAGTAAAAATCGCCGTTGTGGTCGTGTCTGTCGTAGCGGATGCCCAGGTTGACGATGATGCCTTCAAATTCCATTTTGTCCTGGAGGTAAAAGGCGGATTGGATGGGGTTAATGGGTTCGCCCATTTCGTAGGGCACGCCCGCGAGTTGATAGCGCGATTTGCCCGCCTGCGGCCAGTTGATCTGGTTCCACCAGTAGGTGTGTCGCGTCAGATCAATGCCGGTTTTGATAAAGTGGTTCTTGTTGATCTGGCTGGAATAATCGAGTTTGAAGTTGAGGCGGGCGCGGTGGTCGTTGATCCAGATGGAGACCCGTCTGGGGCCAATGGTGAATACCCCGTCCTGATCTTTTCTGAGCGGTTCTGTAATGCCGCCGCCAAATTGGCTGGTGACACCCGGCACATTGGTTGTGTCTGTGGCGTCGCGGTAATAGGATAGCCGGGCTTCGTAAAAGGTTTTGTTGCTCAGGGTATGTGTGAGGGATATGTATGCCAGGTCGTGTTTGACGTTGGCGATGCCTGCACCGGCTTCGTTTGCGGGAAGAAAGATGTCGATGCCCTGGAGTTCTCGACCAACGGTGCGCTTGACGCCCTGTACCCAGCTTTCCCCCTCGCCGACCTGATAGGCTTCGTGACGTGCATAGACCCCGCCGACTTTAACTTTTATGTTGGATTGCACATCCCAGGCCAGTTTGTAGGTGCCTTTGATGTTGTAGGGCGATTCGATCCAGCGGGCGGTTTGTGGAGATGTTGAGACGGCCTGGTGGAAGATGCCGCGTTTGGTGGGAGAGGGAAAATGCGAGGCTTGTCCCTCGTGCTGTGCCGTGACAAAAAAGGAGGCATTTCCCAGCAATGGACCCGAGAGTGACCCATCGACTTCATAACCGTGAATGCCCGTGTAGTCCGTGCGCTCGTGCGCCAGGCGGGTGATGTCGTCGCCCGTTCCCATCTGGCGGTCTGGACCGGGATCTGTGTATGTTTCATTTTCCCAGGTCGCATCGCCCCATTTCATTCTGCCTTTGTGGATGGGGCTGTCATAGACATTGCCACCCCAGTGTTTTTTGCCCGGTGGAATATAAGTGAAGCCGCCTTTGCCGTGAAAATTTTTGCCGCCTTCTCGGGTGATGATGTGAATGGCGCCAGATGTGGCATTGCCGTATTCGGCTTCCATCCCGCCAGTGATGACGGTAATTTCTTGTACGGCGTCGCTGTTGACTCCGACAAATTGAACATCGCCCCGGGCAGTGCCCGCATCCATGACGACGCCATCCACATAGACGAGTGTTTCCGAGTTGCCCCGGTTGCCCTGATAGCTGCCGCGAATGGCGGGTTCGTTGTTGTCGAGAGAGACGCCTGCCTGAAGGCTCATGAGTTCTGAGGTGCTTGCCGCTGTCGATAGCCGATCTATCGTATCACCACCCATGATGTATTTGCTCGTGGTTTTGTCTCTTTCTACGGGTGGGCGTTCAGCCACAACTGTGAGTTCGGCCAATTCGACGGTGGTTTCTTTGAGTTGAAAGTTGAGAGGCGTGGTGAAGTCCGTTTTGACCGATACATCGCTCTGGGTTTGATTGGTATATCCGATAAGCGAAGCTGTGAGCGCGTATCGTCCCGGTAGAATATTGATGATAAAATAGCTGCCATCGGCATCTGCCACAGCGCCGAGTCGCGTGCCTTCTACGATCACATTGGCGCCGGGAAGCGGATTGCCCTGGTCGTCTTTGATGACACCGGCGATTTTACCCGTGGTGCCCGCATAGAGATGAGAGGCAAAACACAGAAGTACGCATATCATAGCTATTCGTTTCATTCGCGGGTCTCCTTTTAATTTAAGTTGAATTTGATACCGGCACCGATATCGATGAGGTTAAAGGGGTATGTTTTTTCAATGCCCCAAATGAGAAAGGGACGCAATTCTCCCATCACGATATTGTAGCGCGCGCGCACATCTAACGCGGCTTTGTCTCCCAGGCCAATTTGAACCCCGCCGCCAAAGCTGGCACTGAAAGCTGTGCGCGTGTCATTAACAGGTTCCAAGAGGATGTTTGGATCGGGAGGCGCACCGGCACCCGAAGGCGTTTGACCGGCAAAGATCAGACCGCTGACTTTGCTGGCGTAATCGTGCAGGCCCGCGCCAAATGTGAGATAGGTCGTTGTGCCCTGGCCAAATCCCTGTTCCCGCAATGCAAATAGCCAGTTGGCGTGGATGCTGTTGATGGTCATGTTGGCTTCGGCCTGTGGACTGGTGTATTCTTTGCCGTCGCTGAAGCTGAAGGTGCGCGTTTCAAGGCTGCCGTCGTTAAAGCGGGCGTGGTGAAATTCCACTTCGACCATCTTGCGCTTGTGATAGATATAGTGCGCTGTACCCCCAAACTTGGTACCGCTGTCGTACATGTCTTTGAAGTTGAAGAGGGGAATGTAGAAGTCAAAAAAACCGCCAGCGCCGAAAGCTCCTTCTCCTGCGGTTGCCTGCGCGTTTGGCAACAGGGCCGCAACGCATAAAATCAAGAGTAATTTTTTCAACAAAAACTCCTTTCTCAGCTTGCTGTGTTAAAGGGATTTCCGAAACGCAATAGCATCAGTCCATTGTGACCTCCTTTCGAGAAATACGAAGCGTTGTATTGTCAATTGGACAATGCTTCGAAGGATAGCGTATCAGCCACTGATTTTATTACGGTGGCAATGCGGGCGATGTCTGCGATTTGTTGTGCGTCAATGCCCAGTTTGTTCAATTGCGATGCGTGTGCGTTGACGCAAATACCACATGCGTTTACCACACTTGCCGAGAGGCTCCACGCTTCGAATAATGCGCGATCGACACCGCCGTGGGTCAGCACGGCATTCATTCGCAATTTGGGCGGCTGTTTTTTTACGTCGTTATCTCGAATGAGATCGGTGAATTTATACCATACATTGGTCATGCTCATCATGGCAGCGGCAGATTTCACGGCTTTTATGTGTTGTTCGTCCATAACAGCCTGTGCGTCTTCGATGATGTTCTGGATCACCTGTTCATTTTTCGATACCAGTGCTGCGGTGAGTGCCGATCCCCAGGCCATTGCCGGGTCGAGACGCGATGCGGATATGACCGATCCCAGGTTCAACCGAATGTCCCGCGCATAGTCGGGCATTGCCGATCGCAGATTATCTATTCCCATAAAATCTCCCGTTATGAAGTACAAAACGCAGAGAACGGCATTGCTCTCTGCGTTTTGTAATATAACTAAAATTCTGTGCAACTTTTAACTATTCTTCACCGCCGCCACCATCACCGCCGCCATCACCAGACGCTAAGACGCGATTTAATACCCTCTTTGCGAATACGGTTATGACGCCGGCATACAGAGCGATAGTGATCGGATCGACGATGGCGTCCAGTTTCTCGCCTATTACCTGTATGTTGCTCAATACGTCCGCACCTGCAGCAGCACCGACCGCAAGCGCAACGACCAGGAAGGATGTCGCATCTTCAGCGTCAAGCGCCATCCCCCCGTACACCAGGCCCAGAATCACCAACGCGATCGACACAATATTTTCAGGAATCGCGCCGGCCGCCAAACCCTGAATAATCGCCAGAATGACGATCAGGGCAACAATAATTCTGACTACCATTTCATCCTCCCAGAATAAGTTGGTTGTGTTATGACGTAGCCGTAAAGGGCTACAAAGTGTACCACGCTATCGCGAAGTTTCCAATCTCAGGTGAGCCACCAGTCATCTTTAACCCTTGAGGTGATTTATTATTGCTTTCACGAGTATGGTTATGACGCCGGCATACAAAGCGGTACTGATTGGATCGACGATGGCGTCCAGGTGGGCACCAAGCTGCGGGATGCCGCTCAACGCATCCGCACCTGCAGCAGCGCCGACCGCAAGCGCAACGATCAAGTAGGTTGTTTCGTCATCAGCGCTGACCGCTACCACCGCGTAGGCCAGGCCCAGAATCACCAGCGCGAGGGACGCAAGTCCCGCAGGGATCGCGTCGGGCGTCAGGCCCTGAATAATCGCCAGAGCGGCGATCAGGCTAACAATAATCCTGCTTGCCATATTTCTTCCTCCCAGAATAGGTTAGTGTGTCACGACCTGTGGTTGCAGGTCGCTGGTCCGCCAGTCATCTTTAACTCTTGATGCGGTTTATTCCCCTCTCCACGAGTATGGCTATGACACCGGCATACAAGGCGGTGGCGATCGGATCGACGATGGCGTCCAGTTGGGCACCTATCCCCGGGATGTTGCTCAATACGTCCGCACCTGCAGCAGCGCCGACTGCAATCGCAACGACCAGGAAGGCCGTCGCGTCCTCAGCGTCAACCGCCACTATCGCGTAGAGTAGTCCCAGTATCACCAGCGCGAGCGGCACAAGTCCCCCAGGGATTGCGTCGGGCGCCAGGGCCTGCACAATCGCGAGGATGATGACCAGGACAATAATATTTCTGCTTGCCATTTCTACCTCCCAGAATGTGGTTGTGTCACGGCTTGCGCTATCGCGCAGCCGCAACGGTTACCGACGGAATGCTACAAGATGCACCATCCCCGTCATGAAAAAGGTGAAAATATTTCCCTTTTTCTTATTGATGAATGTAGTATTTCTTATGTTAAAAAATGTAAACAAAGTAGCAGTGTCAAGAGAATTCCCACTCGCTCAGTAAAAAAATTCGCTTATCTATCTATAAAATTTCCCGTATAAATACAAAGCGCAGAGAATGGCATTGCTCTCTGCGCTTTATAAAGAATTGATTTTGTGTAGCGTTACATATTCTTCACCATCACCATTGACAGACAAAAGACAATGTATTTAATAGGATTACCGCTGCCTGTACTTCCCGCTAAAAGCGCGCCAATGGCAACGGCCGGGTTGAGATGCCCTCCGCTGATTGCACCTTACCATCACAATAATTGCAAACATCTGGGCTAATGCCAGCCCAGCCCGGTCCGCTCGTCACAATGGTCCAACAGTTACAAACTCGCAATATAATTTATTTTTTTTTGAAATCAAGTTAAACTCATAGGGGTGATAAATGTTTTTTACAGTGAGCTTATCCCAAAAATTGAAAATCCTTGACATCGTCCATCTGTTGTGCGAATGTACGCACGACAGACAACTAACAACTAACAACTGACAACGTTTATGTTCTCTTTCTCTCCCAACGATTTTCTCGCCTGTAATGGCACGCGCATAGGTGCTGAGCATCTGCATGGGCGGATGCAAGTCCTGCGCGATGAGATTGAACCCGTCCTGACGAAACAGCATCCAGACCTCACGGCTGTTATTTCACCTGTTTATGCGACGACGAATTTTCGCTCCAATCCCAACCGGCCGCGGGATCACGCGTGTCTCTATTTTGTAGATCGCAAGCTGAAGAAGAGCGCGTTTCCCCGATTGCCCCAACTGGGTATTTATTTGCACCACAATGCCGTCGCTATTGGCTTTTACTCTGGGTGGTGGACATTTGAGGCGATGCAAAAGGCGATTGCCGACCACAAGAAGTTTCGCGGTGTGGTGCCGCGCAAGGGGTATCGCTGTTTGGCGGGTGATATTATTGTGGCGTCACCCGGTCGTTCCGTGCCCTGGTCGCCATCCAGGCTCGAGGGGGTTGATCGCTCGCTGTTTGTCGGTTCGATTCTTACGCCGGATGAAGCTGCGGTGCCGACTCTTGTTGAGGATATTAAGACGGTGCTGGAGGATCTCTACGCGCTGTATGCGGTGTTTACAAGAGCGAGATATCAGACTTCTAAAAGCAGTATTGTGTACAATATGCCCGATCCCGCAGAAGCCGGTGTTGTGCGGGATGCGCTTGTGCCTGTGGAGGCAGAGCTTTTGTGCGATCTTTACCGGTTCACGGCGCTGAAGAATTTCCATATTGAAGCGGGGATGTTGTTCAATCTCTATCTGTGTTTGAAGACCAAACCGTTTCTCATTCTGGCGGGGATATCCGGGACGGGGAAGAGTACCGTGATTCGGCTTTTAGCCGAGGCGATCAATGGTCTCGATGAGGGGCGAGCGAGAGGGTATCGCCTGATTCCCGTGCGCCCGGATTGGAATGATGTGCGCGATTTGCTCGGGTTTGAAAATTTGCTCACGGGGGTGTTTCGCCCGGGTGCGTTGCTTCAGGCGATGTGCGAAGCACAGGACGATCCGGACCGTCCCTATTTTGTGTGTTTGGACGAGATGAATCTCGCCCGCGTGGAGCACTATTTTGCCGATTTTTTGAGTGTTATGGAGACAGCGAGGCGCACGCCCGATGGGGCGTGGACGACAGATCCGATTGAATTGGCGCAGGGTGGCGATGTCGTGTCAACGGATGAGATGGGAGATGTGCTTTCGCGTTTGCCCATTCCGTCCAATTTGTTTGTTGCGGGTACGGTCAATATGGATGAGACGACTTATGCGTTTAGTCCCAAGGTGCTGGACAGGGCAAATACGGTTGCTTTTGATCGTGTTGATCTGGGGTTGTCGGGTTATGATCCCGAGGTGCAGATTGATTCGACGGCTCTGCGCGCCCTCGGACAAGCGCTTATTGATCGTCCCTATCGGCAGTTGGAAGATGTTCGCCACCGCGATGAGGTTGTTGCGTGGAATGAGCCGTTGGAGGAGATTAACGCGATGCTCGCGGAGGAGGATTTGCATTTTGGCTATCGCATCCGCGACGAGGTTCTCATCTATATGGCGTATGCGCTCGATTTGATTGAGGGGCTGCCTTCAAATGCGCCGGCGTTCGCGCCCCGAGATGCTTTTGATTATCAGATTTTACAAAAGATTCTCCCACGCCTGTCCGGCGCAGGAGATGAACTCACAGGTTTGCTGGACGCACTTATCGCTTTTTGCGATTCCACATATCCCCGCTCAACACACAAACTCCAGCGCGTGAAACGCCGCGTTGAACTCACGGGGTTTGTGAGCTTCTGGTAGTAAAACCCGTAGGTTTTGGTTGTCATTGCGGCATGGTCCCCGTATAGAAGCACTACGGGGCCTGCTTGAGCCGCAATCCAGTAAAATATTTTTCGCGCAGTCCACGAAGTTCATATTCGAAATTAGCCAAGACTTAATCTCCTGTATTCCGATCGTGTGATCTCAAAGTCCAGCGTCTTTCCGTTGTCCATTTCTCTTGAGATGGTCAATCCACACGATTGCCACAAGGCTTTTGAACGTTCGTTGTCTGCATGTACATCCATCGCGCAGAATCGATTGATTTCCAATTCCTCAAATGCGTACGCCATCAGGCGTCGCACTACTTCTTTTCCATAGCCTTTGCCCCAGAGGGATTTGTCCCATATCCCAATGGGCAAGCGCATGACCTTCTCTCCCTCGATTTTTGCCCGTTCCAAATTCATCCACTGTAAACACACTTCGCCAATGGTTCGTCCGCTCGCCTTTTCCTCAATTGCAAATAGGAAGCCCTGTTTTGCCATGTGTTTGCCCACGCGTCTGAGATAGTCACCTGTCACGGGTTCTTCGGGCGGCTCTCCCTCCATTGCATTCAGAAAATCGGGATCTCTATAAAAAGGTACCGCGAGATCAAAATCAGTTTCTTCAAATGGCCGGAGCTTCAAGTTTTCTGTTTTCAGGTGAATATTGTGATGGGCAAAGTTGTCCATTTATTGTATCACGGACCTCGGTGTTGCGTTGAGGCGCGTTACTACAATGCGTTCTCGGTCGATCAGTGCGCCTACTTGATCGGTCAGGGTGTCAGTCCAATACGGGTCTTCATAGACGGCTTTGTAGAGTTGCTCTCTTTGTTCCTCGCTCTCAAATCGGCGGATCCACACGTAGAGGTCTTCTTCTTCTTCGCCGACAAAACTGCCGATAACTACCATGCCTTTTGATATTTGAAATGGGATGATTTCACTCTCCATGAATTTAACCCATTCTTCGCGTTTTCCAGGTTGGGTGCGATATTGACGTAGTTCGAAGAACATGTTTTTCTCCTTTGTTTGGGATTAATTGACGACGATTCAAACTTGTTCATACCACCGCACATTGCCCGTGGACATGCCGCTTGCGGCGATGTCCAATTTGCCGGTGCCGGTGAGATCTACGACTGCCATTTGCCCCATGCCAATGCGGTTGTCGATTTGTTCAATGTGCCAGGTGTCTGTTTCTAAATTTTCTGGGCGATAGATGTTGAGGGCTGTGCCGGGTCCGTTGTATCCGGCGATGACTTCCAGTGCGTTGTCGCTGTCTATATCGCCACACCAGAGGGAATGCCCGCGGTTGAGTTTGTCGCTGATCAGGTGGCGTTCCCACGCGCCTGTTCGGATGTCGCCGGTCGCTTTGTACCAGACGAGTTCATTGCCGTGCCAGGGTTCGATGGATAGTATTTCATTGATGCCATCGCCATCCATATCTACGGCAAAGGTTTCGCTGCTTTCGCGGGGGCTTATGGTCCACCGGTTCCATTTTTCCTCGAATCCATCCCCTTTGGGCGGTTCAAACCAGATCAGGCCGTCGCGTGTGCCGAGCAATAAGTCCATGCGGCCATCGCCATCTACGTCGCATACGCTCAGGCCGTGGTTGAGTCTCAGTTGCCCGTCGATTAATCGCTTTTCCCACGGTTCATTTACCGGGTCTTGTGGTATGCGATAACACCACAATTCACCCGGCGCATCAAAGTCGTTGATCTGGCTTCCCGGCCCTTGCAGGGTTGCGACAAATAGCAGGGGTTGATTGTTGATATCTACCATTGCAATGCGGTGTGAATAGGGTACCCAGTCGATGAAGTGTTGGGTCCATATATTGCCGTGTTCAGGTGTTTGAAACCAGTGTAGATACTCCGATGGGATCCGCTGTCTTCGCCCAAATCCGCTGCTCGCAATCACGTCTTTTCGACCGTTGCCCGTGACGTCGAATACCGATAGTGCAATGGTGCCGGGGTGCGCTTCTGATATGATTTGTTTTTCAAAATGGGGTCCTTCGTACAGGGCGATCATCGAGGTTCCCATAGAACCGGCTACGATGTCCAGGTGTCCGTTGTCTGTGACATCGGCGACTGTCATGCCATAGGCGCTGCGGATGTTGTCGTCTATTTCGTGGATTATGAACATTTGTTCTCCGTTTTGACGGTTCTCCTTATCGGTAGTGGCTCAATATACCTCGTGTTCAGGGTAAAATCAAATGTAGATCGCCGAATTCGTGCCACAAATAATTTTTGTTGAGTGCGGCTTCATAGGTCAGTTTCAGGTGATCTAATCCCGCCAATGCCTGGAGCATGGATAGATGTGTGGCACTCGGTTCGTGCATTCCGGTGAGTAAGCTATCTACAATCCGCATGGTGTGATCGGGTGAGATTATCAGGGATGTCCATCCTTCGCCCTGAGAGATCTGGCCGGTTTTATCGGCTACGGTTTCGAGTGCGCGCACGACTGTTGTGCCAACGGCGATGATCCGTCCGCCATTTTTTCGCGCGTTGTTGATTACTTGCGCTGTTTCAGCAGGTACGCGGTAGTATTCCTCATAAGGCGGTTCATCGGCTTCCAGGCTCGCCACGCCGGTGTGTAAGATCAGGGGGGCAATTTGTATGCCTTTTGCGACCAGTTTTGTGATGATTTTGGGTGTGAATGCTCTGCCTGCTGATGGCATTTCAGCGCTGCCTACTTCTGTTGCATATACGGTTTGATAATAGTCAATGGGCCAGTCGTTTTGCACATAGCCATACCGGATGGGCATGCCGTATATGTCCAGGTAGGTGTCCAGATCATAGGGCAGGTTCAGGGTTGCAATCCACAGACGAATATCGGCGTTGGGATTGTGCCGCAGTTCGGGGCGATAGGGGGCGTGCAGTTGTGCGGATCCACTGCCGGGCAATGTGAAGACTTCGCCCGCGTGTGCGCGGGAAAAAGGCTGCGTTGCGATACCATTGGGTTGGCGTATTTCAACTGCCCACATGTCGGCGGGCAGTTGCGTTGATAGATGTAGTCTGAGTTCTGTTCCATCGGGTCTAATGATGGGCAGAGATGCTTTGCGCGTGCCACTGGTGTTGATGACGACGACGTCGCCCGCCTGGAGCACGTCGGGCAAGTCGCGAAATGCGATGTGTTCAATCGCATCATCACTTTGCCAGGAGACCATCAACCGAACCTGGTCCCGACTGAGTCCGCGTGCTTCGGGCGGTTCGCCCGCTTCCAGGTTGGATGGCAGGTCAAATATTAGAGAGTCCAGTTTTGAGTCCATCATTGTGATGGGGAGTACTGTGTTGGGTATTATGGACATGAGATGTCTCCTTTCTATTTTGCGAGGGTGGTGAGTAGCTCACGTGCGGCGTAACGTCCACTGGGGTAATTGCCTTTCAGGAGTTCGATAAATCCCGGTACACTCGTTTCCGGCAAGGGGCGGTCGCTGATGTCTTCAAAGGGGAATGCTTCTCGGTGCATTTGCGTTCGCATGTCGCCGGGATCTACCCAGTAGATGTGCCAGTCGGGACGTTCTGCTGCGAGTACGTGTGAGAGTTGTTCAAGTGCGGCTTTAGAAGAGCCGTATCCGCCCCAGCCGGGATACGGCTCGCGAGCGGCATCGCTGGTGATGTTGATTACGCGGGCGTCTGGTTTTAATGTGTGTTGAACTGCCTGGAGCACACCCAGGGGCGCGATTGCGTTGGCGCGATAGACGTCTGCCAATATATCGAGTGGGTAATCGAGTAGTTCGGGCTGGGGACTCGGTCCCAATATGCCCGCGTTGTTGATTACGGCGTCCAGGCCCCCTATTTCTTTTGCTGCGTGCGCCAGTGCTTTCCGGTGTTCGGCGTCTGTTACGTCTCCGGCAATGGCGATGACTTCGGTCCATTTGGCCAATTCTTTGCGCGCGTGTTCGAGTGCTTCTGCACCTCTTGCGTTGATGATTAGTCGCCAGTTTTGCTGTGCGAGTTCGCGTGCGAGAGACAGGCCCAGTCCGCGAGATGCGCCAGTGATGAGAGCTGTTTGTGTGGACATGTTAAATCCTCCTGTAAGGGTGAGAGATTATCTGTTTGTTGTGGTCAAAATTTATCACAAAAAAAAGCCCTCTGCATCGCACAGAGGGCGTGTTTGATACCCGTTCTTTAGGACAGGAGAGTGCCTGTCTATCTGAGCAGCGCACCGCAATCCCAATCCTTATACGCTTTCATCGCATTCCGAACCGAGAACGCGCGCTTCCATAAGATCGGGCAGAAGACACACGATAGCACGGATAGCCGATAATCGTATTCGAATTGGTCTCGGCTGTAATTTTTGATGCCACCAGCTATGAGCTTTCTATAATAGAAATCCATGAGAGGACGTTCGAGTGCTTTGCGCTCGGATGTCCCGTGGATCAGCATGTAGGCGAGATCGTAAGCTCCAAGTCCTCGTTTATAGGTTTCCCAGTCGAAGAGAATGATCCGGTCCTTTGATGGATCCTTCGGGTAAAAGAGGTTCCACAGATGCGCGTCGCCGTGTAGCATTGTGATATTTTTTCCGTTTGCGACACGCGCCAGGAATATATCGGGATATCCCTGAATCACGCGCTCCATTATTTCGATGTGAGAGGGATTGAGGTCGTCTCCCAGTTCTCGTGCCAGCGGCTTCAGGGCTTTTTCAAAGCTGGCGCAGCTATCGCGCACGTCTTCTTCCGATATCGCCTGAGCCATTCTAAGTGGGCCACCGGCTTGCATCATGAATGGCCACTCGTCCAAACGTGGATCATTCCACCATTGGATGTGATATTTGAGTAGTTCTTCAATTACGGCTTTGTGAAGTTGTTTGGTGGCCTCCTTTGGCCCATCTTTATGTGTCACCGACAGGTCTGGCATGAAATAGTGACAGTTTTTCTCATTGTGATCGAATCCACAGTCAAAAACGGGACAGACAGACGCATCAGGCGTTTTTGGCGCGAGTTCCTCGTAAAATGTCCATTCGATGACGCCGCCTCCGAACCATCCCTTTCGATATATCTTTAACACAATTGCATTTGGAACATCACCCATGTAGTCATCGCTGAATGTCAGCGATAGCCTATCCCACTCCGCGCACGATGATCCGAACGAGTCCGTCTTTTCTATGGATGTGACCGAACCCGATTTCAGGAATCCGTTGCGACCAAATCGATCCGTTAGTAGCGCAGGTGTCAGTTGCTCGACATCGGTGATGGGTTCTGATAATTTCATTAGCTCTTTTCCTGGGAATAAGGACGTATTGAAGGAAGAGAGATTATTTTGTATTCATCAAGAGATCATGCTATAATGCGTTCCATGCGAACCTGCATGATTTGGAAATCAAATGCTGCATGCCATCCCTTAGGGAGTACATCACCGGCGAAACGAACAAGGGTATCATCTATATCTTTTTCAATGGCGATGTTTGCAATCACTTGACGACTCGGGTCATGGGCAACAAATTGCACTTTGGTGGGCCAATCGTGCTCGTCCGTGTCTGTGACTTCAAATAATAACCATTCGTTTGGATATTTGTCGAAGTACGGCGCAATCAGTTGGTCTAAATCGAGAATCATAATGATGCCTCCTTGAAGGCTGCGACAAAATCGTTGTCATTGAAAATAAAGCCAGAGTTTTGCGTGGCGTCAAGGGCGAAAAGGAGAAAATTATGTCTGGTATAGATGTGGGACAGATAGGATGGAAGGCTGAGAGTAAGACGGGTGTTGTGGCAGCAGGTGGCGCAGGTGCTGTGGCAGCGGGTGTTGAGATTCTGGATAGGGGTGGCAATGCGGCCGATGCAGCCGCGGCGACTATTTTTGCGCTGAATGTTACGGATCACGGCGCGTGTTCGATTGGCGGGGAGGTTCCGCTTCTTATTTTTGATGCTGGGACTTCGGAGGTGAAGGCGCTGAGCGGGCAGGGGCGGGCGCCGCGTTCTCAGGAGGCGATTGACTGGTATATGGAGAATGGTATTCCAGGCGATGGCGATATGAAGATGGCGCCCGTACCTTCGGTGGTCGATTTGTGTATTACGACGCTCAGGCGATACGGTACGATGTCGTTTGAAGAGATTATTGCCCCTGTGCTTGCTTTGCTCGATGCGGGTGATGATGATTGGCATCCCAATCTTGCGAGGACGTTGCGAAAACTCGTTGAGGAGGAGCATCTTACGTCGGGGAGTCGGGAGGAGAAGTTGCAAGCTGCCGCGGATCGCTTTTACGGGCGGAATAAGTATCGCAATGATATTGCGGAGGAGCTTGAGGCTTTTTATGTCGCAAAGGGGGGGTTTTTGCGTCGGGAAGATCTGGCGACGCATGTTACGACGATTGAAGATCCGGTTACGGTTTCTTATCGGGGATATACGGTTTGCAAGTGCGGGCCGTGGACGCAGGGTCCGTATTTGTGTCAGGCACTGCGCTTGCTGGAGAAGTTCGATGTCAAAGCGATGGGTCATCTTTCGGCGGATTATATTCATGTGGTTACGGAGGCGATCAAGCTGGCGATGGCGGATCGCGATGCGTATTATGCCGATCCCGATTTTTCAGGTGTGCCTCTGGGGGGATTGCTTTCCGATGCGTACACGGATCTGCGCGTGCCGCTTATCGATATGCATTCGGCTTCTCTGGAGGCGCGTCCGGGCGATCCGTATCTGATGCAGCCGGTTAAAGAAGGCGGTGTGTTCCGGCCTGGCATTGGGGGGACGACGACTTGTGTGGTGGCGGATCGCTGGGGCAATGTGGTCGCGGCGACGCCGAGTGCCAATGTTCACCGGCCCACGATTGATGGGGGGAGTACGGGGGTTACTTATGGGAATCGTCTGCGGAGTCTGAATACGACGGCGGGTCATCCGAATTGTATCCAGCCGGGAAAACGCCCGCGTATTACGTTGACGCCTACGCTGGTGCTGAAAGATGGGCAGCCGATTCTGGGTATTAGCGTTGCGGGTGGCGATTTGCAGGATCAGACGACGTTGAATTTGTTGCTGGATTTTGTGGAGTTTGGGATTATGCCGGAGGAGGCTGTTACTGCGCCCCGTTTTGCGACGGCGCATCACAACGATTCTTTTGATCCCAATCCCATCCGCGAGCAGACGTTCAAACAGGCGGGGTCGTTGACGCTGAATGATGCGATAAGCCGGGATGTGCAGGATGATCTCGCCAGTCGGGGGCATCAGGTTGAGGCGAAAGCATCCAGTATTGCGACGCCTGTTATGGTTTATGTGGATCGGGAAGAGGGCAGGTATTACGCGGCGGGTGATCCCAGAGCGGGGCGTCACGCCGCGGGGTTGGAGGATGGGTGATTGGTTTCACGATGCGAGCCAAATAGTTGCGTAACATTAAGATATTGATTTATAGGGAGATGCCATTATTTTTCGATACAAACGTATGTTCAAACGTGTGTTGAGAGGAATGTGTCGCAAAAGGAGAAACAATGCGTAACCAGATTCTGTTCGTGCTATCAACACTCGCGCTTTTGATGCACCCGCTGCCTCTTTCAGCACAGAATAACTTTTCCCTGTCGCTGGATGTGAATAGTGCCACAGGTGATCAGGCAGTCACGTTTTTAAATACTTCACCAGATCAAGTTATTGCCATACAGATTTTCGGCAAAGATATTCAGAATGCGACAGGTGTTTCTGTGCGTTTTGAATACGATGCAGGTCAAGTTACCTATGAGGGTTTTGACACGGGTACTGTGTTGCCCAATGCAAATGCGCTCACTGAACAGGGTACAAATCCGACTTTTGTGAAGATTGGTGTTGTGTCTTTTGGGGGGCAAGCCACGGTCAATAGCGGTCTGATTGGTACGATTCGTTTTCGCACGTCGGCTGCGTTTTCGGGCGGTGCAATTCGGCTGGTGCGTGCTGAGCTTGCCCGGAGTGAGCAAATTGAAAGCAGGACTATGGATTTACGCGTTGCGTTACAAAAATTACCAACGAGCTTTTCTCTGTCTCTGGATGCGAATCGTTCATCGGGTAATCAAGGCGTCACATCTGCTACTGTGTCCGCGGGTGAAGGTGTAGCTATTCAGGTATTTGGCGAAGATCTTCTGGGTGCAACTGATATTACTGTGCGTTTTGAATATGATGCAGGTCAGGTTGTCTATGAGAGGTTTGATGCAGGTGCTGTGTTGCCTAATGCTCAGGCAACTCGCCAGCAGGGATCAAACTTTGTAGAGATTACTCTTATGTCTTCTGGTCAGGCTACGGTCAATAGTGGTTTGGTGGGTACGATTCGTTTTCGCACGCTGAGTGCATTTTCGAGTAGTGCAATTCGGTTGGTGCGTGCCGACCTTGTCCGGGGTGGTCAAACTCAGCGCAGGACCTTGAATTTGAGAGTTGCGTTACAAAAATCGCTGCCAACGAGCTTTTCTCTATCTCTGGATGTGAACAGTGCATCGGGTAATCAAGGCGTCACGTCTGCTGTTGTGTCCACGGGTGAGGGTGTAGCCATTCAAGTATTTGGCGAAGATCTTCTGGGTGCAACTGATATTTCCCTGCGTTTTGAATACGATGCTACGCAGGTTGCTTATGATAGGTTTGACGCAGGCAGTGTGTTGCCCAATGCCCGGGCAACCCGCCAGCAGGGTTCGTCCTATGTGGAGCTTAGTCTTACCTCTTCTGGTCAGGCTACGGTCAATAGTGGGCTGGTGGGTACGATTCGTTTTCGCACGTCGGCTGCGTTTTCGGGCAGTGCAATTCGGCTGGTGCGTGCAGATCTTGTCAGAGGTGGTCAAACTCAGCGCAGGACCTTGAATTTGAGAGTTGCATTACAAAGAGCGTTGCCAACGAGCTTTTCCCTTTCTCTGGATGTGAATGGTTCATCGGGCGATCAAGCCGTCACATCTGCCACAGTGTCCGCGGGTGAAGGTGTAGCCATTCAGGTATTTGGCGAAGATCTTCTGGGTGCAACTGATATTTCCCTGCGTTTTGAATACGATGCTGCACAGGTTGCTTATGAGCGCTTTGACGCGGGCGGTGTGTTGCCCAATGCTCAGGCAACTCGCCAGCAGGGTTCGTCCTATGTAGAGATTAGCCTTACCTCTTCTGGTCAAGCAACATTCAACAGTGGTCTGATTGGTACAATTCGCTTTCGTACATTGGTTGCGTTTTCTGGTAGTGCGATTCGGCTGGTGCGTGCAGATCTTACTCGGGGCAGTCAAACTCAGCGCAGGACCCTGAACTTGCGAGTTGCATTACAAAGAGCGTTGCCAACGAGCTTTTCCCTTTCTCTGGATGTGAATGGTTCAGCGGGTGATCAGTCGGTTACATCTGTCACTGTGTCCGCAGGTGAAGGTATAGCCGTTCAGGTATTTGGCACAGATATTCAGAATGCGACAGGTGTTTCTATACGTTTTGAATACGATGGGGGTCAAGTTGTCCATGAAGGGTTTGACGCAGGCAGTGTGTTACCCAATGTACAGGTACTCACGGAACAAGGTACAAGTCCGACCTTTGTAGAGATTGGTCTTGTGTCTTTGAGCGGTCAATCTACGGTCAACAGTGGTCTGATCGGCACGATTCGTTTTCGCACACTATCTACGTTTTCGGGCAGTGCAGTTCGATTGGTACGTGGTGATCTTGTTCGAGGTAGGCAAATTCAAAGCGTGCCCCTGAATTTGCGCGTTGAGTTACAGCTTTCTGTTTCTACTGCGCCTTCCCCGGACTTTAATGGCAATGGTCGGGTTGATATTCCCGACTTTTTGCTTTTTGTGGATGCGTTCGGAACTCAGGCGGGTCAAGCAGGGTATGAGTCAAAATACGATCTGGATGGTAATGGCGTGATAGGGGTTCCCGATTTTCTGATCTTTATCGATAATTTTAGCAAAGAGGTATCTACGTCCAATGGTGGTGATAGTGGCGGTAGCGGTGGCGATGGTGGTAGTGGTGGTGATAATGGCGGTAGCGGTGGTGATAGTGGTAGTGGTGGCGGGACGATGCAGGTTGCCATTCCGGATGCGAATTTACGTGCAGCCATCGCGGCTGAGCTTGGCAAAGCGAGCGGTGCGCCGATCACCAGGGATGAGATGGCAACCCTGACTCGTCTTTCTGCATGGCAGACTAACACAAGGAACTTGGCTGGGCTTGAGTTCGCGACCAGTTTGACATGGCTAAATCTTGGTGACAACAACATCACGGATCTATCTGCGTTATCTGGCTTGACCAATCTGACATTTCTGGATCTTCACTTCAACAGTATCTCGGATGTGTCTGCATTATCTGGCTTGACGAATCTGAAAGATCTGTCTCTTCGCAACAACAACAGTATCTCGGATGTGTCTGCATTATCTGGCTTGATCAATCTGACAAGGCTGGCTCTTAGTGCCAACAGCATCACGGATGTGTCTGGACTGTCCAGTTTGACGAATCTG
>VXRD01000089.1:62777-82657 GCA_009838845.1 Gemmatimonadota bacterium
AGTGCCAACAGCATCACGGATGTGTCTGGACTGTCCAGTTTGACGAATCTGGAAATGCTGTATCTTAGTGCCAACAGCATCACGGATGTGTCTGGACTGTCCAGTTTGACGAATCTGGAAACGCTGTATCTTTTCGACAACAGCATATCGGATGTGTCAGTGCTCTCTGGCTTGACCCGTCTGACTAGGCTACATCTTGATGACAACAACATCACGGATGTATCTGTATTATCCGGCTTGACCCGTCTGTCAGAGTTGTATCTTCGCAACATTAACATCACGGATGTGTCTGCGTTATCTGGTTTGACCCGTCTGACATCGCTTTATCTTTCCGCCAACAGTATCACGGATGTGTCTGTGTTATCCGGTTTGACCAATTTGAGAAATCTGGGTCTTGCCGAAAACAGTATCATGGATGTGTCTGTGTTATCCGGTTTGACCAATCTGACATGGCTGAATCTTGGTAACAACAATATCACGGATGTATCTGCGTTATCTGGCTTGACCAATCTGACATGGCTGGATCTTGGCATCAACAGTATCATGGATGTGTCTGCGTTATCTGGTTTGACCCGTCTGACATCGCTTTATCTTTACGCCAACAGGATCTCGGACCTCGCGCCGCTGGTCGCAAATACGGGATTGGGCAGTGGAGATAGAGTTTTTGTGGGTGGCAACCCCCTGAGTGCCACGTCAATCAATACACACATTCCAGCCCTTCAGAGCAGAGGGGTTGATGTGCGCTTTGGCGCGTCGAAGCCCGCGGTGGAGCAAGAATGAGACATACTCCGTGGGGTGATGGAAACGTTTGGGGTTGATGGGGGATAGAGAGTAATTATATTTTCGCTGAAGCAGCTTTAATTGCGAGAAATATGTAACGAAATGAAAGGAAAAACAATGCGTAACCAGATTCTATTGATCCTGTCAACATTCGTGTTTTTGATGCACCCACTGTCTCTTTCGGCACAGAATAGCTTTTCTCTTTTGCTGGATGTGGATAGTGCCACAGGTGATCAGGCAGTCACGTCTTTGAATACTTCACCAGATCAAGTTATTGCCATACAGATCTTCGGTGAAGATATTCAGAATGCCACTGGTGTATCTGTGCGTTTTGAATACGATGCGAATCAGGTTGCTTATGACAGGTTTGACGCAAGTGCTGTGTTGCCCAATGCACAAAAACTCACAGAGCAAGGATCAAACTTTGTGAATATTAGCCTTGTGTCTTTTGGGGGGCAAGCCACGGTCAATAGCGGTCTGATTGGTACGATTCGTTTTCGCACGTTGGCTGCGTTTTCGGGTAGTGCAATTCGGTTGGTGCGTGCTGATCTTGCCCGTGGTGGTCAAACGCAGAGTGTGTCCCTGAATTTGCGCGTTGAATTATGGTTACAAACAGTTCTTTCGCCAGATTTTGACGGCGATGGTCAGGTTGGCTTTTCCGACTTTGTGTTATTTGGGAGTCAGTATGGGTCACGTCAGGGGGATGGAAAGTATGAAACCAAGTATGATTTGGACAGCGATGGTGTGATTGGCTTTTCCGATTTTGTGATCTTTGGCAACAGCTATGGCCAGGATGTCTCTTCTTATGTTGCTATTCCGGATGCGAATTTACGTGTTGTCATTGAGGCTGAGCTTGGCAAGGCGCGCGGTGCGCTGATCACCAGGGATGAGATGTCAACCCTGACTCGCCTTGAGGCAGAAAATGCGAACATCAGGAACTTGACTGGCCTTGAGTTTGCGACCAGTTTGACAAGGTTGGATTTTGGTCTTAAGACAGTAGGAGGGCGTCTGGTCAACAGCAACAGCATCTCGGATCTTTCACCACTATCCGGCTTAACCAAGCTGGAAAGTCTGAATCTTGAGGCCAACAGCATTGCGGATGTGTCTGCCTTATCCGGTTTAACCAGTCTGACATATCTGAATCTTTACAAAAACAGTATCTCGGATATATCTGCGCTATCTGGTTTGACCAGTTTGACATGGCTGAATCTTTTCAATAACAGTATTACGGATGTGTCTGCCTTATCCGGTTTAACCAATCTGGAGGGTCTGAATCTTATCAACAACAGCATTGCGGATGTGTCTGCCTTATCCGGCTTAACCAATCTGGAATATCTGTATCTTATCAGCAACAGTATCACGGATGTGTCTGGACTATCCGGCTTAACCAGTCTGATAGAGTTGTTTCTTGATGCCAACAGCATCACGGATGTGTCTGGACTATCCGGTTTGACCAGTCTGAGAAAGCTGTATCTTCGCAGCAACAGCATTGCGGATGTGTCTGCCTTATCCGGCTTAACCAGTCTGATAGAGTTGTTTCTTAGCGACAACCGAATTTTGGACCTCGCGCCCCTGGTTGCAAACACGGGATTGGGCAGTGGAGATAGAGTTTTTGTGAGTGGCAACCCATTGAGTGCCACGTCAATCAATACGCACATTCCAGCCCTTCAGAGCAGAGGGGTTGATGTGCGTTTTAGCGCGTCGAAACCCGCGGTGGAGCAAGAACGAGACATACTCCATGGGATGATGGAATCATTGAGGGGTGAGGAATGGGAGGCAGGTGGTTATATTTTTCGCAGGTAGATAGGGGAGAGGAAGGGCGTGATCAACCCAAAAGTGGATCGTGAGGAGAGATGACCGACTTTTTCAACTAAAAACAGAGCTTGTTTCTTATAGAATGGGCGATATATTCTTTTTGGAGTATATATCGCCTATTTTTAATTTTATTGATTTATATTTCAAAGGTTGCCAAAATAGTGCTAAATGGGTAGTTTTGGTGCGTTCAGCTTTCTATTCTATTACCGCGGTAAGAATTATAATGTTTCCCATCAATAAGCATTTGAGAAATATAGACAATAGCCTTGGCGTGCTCAAAGGCGGCCATGCGAGAGATGCCGCGCTTAGAGACACGGCTTTGATAGCCGATAGCATGGGATTCGATTTGGTGCGAACAATGTCTCAACGGGAAATCATCTCTTTGGCCCGGTCGCAAAATGCCCGGGATATTCCCAAAAACGAATTGCAGAGTTTTGTCAGGGCTGACCTGATTATGGAATTTGAGTAAAATTATATTGAATACCGAAGCTGCAAAATCCCTGTCATACGCAAAGCAACATCTGGAACGCGTTCTCGCAGCATGGGATGATCCTACTGATTGGGCAGACCTTACAATTTATGGATTTTATTGTCTGGAAGCTGCTATTGTCGCAGCAGGCTTACATACAGGTCTGGATTTCAAAAGGTCCCATACAGATAAAGCTGAAATAGCGCGTAAGCTTTTTCAATCTCACGGATTGCCCGATGTTGCCGATTTTCTTTGGGATCTCAATACGGCTCGCAAAGCTTCGGCTTATGGCGATGTAGATTTTCCAGATTTGGATGCAGAGGATGTGGCAGATAAAATTGAAGAGTATGTGGAAGCAGTTTCTGCGTTATTGGGAGATGGATCAAATGATCAGGATGATCAGAAATCTGACGAGCAATCGCCCGAATAACATTGATTCATTGCAATTTTTCAGAACGATTGATAAATGGCCCAGTACTCATGCGAAAGATTGGGTCAAAAATTTTGTACAAAGGCTGTGTGAGCAACCCGATATCTGGGCAATTGTGATTTTTGGTTCCATTATTCGCCCAAATGCCAAATACTGCTTGGATGTTGATTTACTGATTATTTATGAGAATGATAGGCCAAGTTTTGCAAACCCACCTCTTGATGTCGATATCAGGTCATATTGTCGAGAGGATGTAGAATCTCTTATTACAGAGGGGCACGAACTTCTGGGTTGGACAATTCGTTTTGGAGAGGTTCTTTACGAGAAAGATCAGTATTGGACAACCTTGTGTGATAAATGGAAAGATCATCTTCCCTTGCCTTCTGCAAGAATAGCGGATAAACGTGCCGAAAGAGCGAAGCGGCTTTTTGAGGATATTAAAGTGATTGGTGACGAGGATGCAGCAGAGGAACAATTTATCGCGATGCTGACACAAATGGCGCGTGCTTGTTTAATCAGGTCAGGTATTTATCCCGCATCCCGTCCTGAACTACCGGACCAGTTAAAATCTGTTGGGAAATACCGTCTTGCTTCTCAGTTGGAAGAAGTGTTACAGAAACGCCGTGAATTGAAAGTATGATCTCATGTGAGTAATCTTTCCAGAAAATCCTTTCCAATAACACAGCATGTCACCGCGCTGATATGCTTTTTTTTGTCGGGGTTTGCCGGGCTGGTTTACGAAGTTGCCTGGATACGGCAGGCCGCGCTTTTGTTTGGGTCAACGACTTTTGCGGTGAGCGCGGTTCTATCTGTTTTTTTTCTGGGTCTGGCTATTGGGGCGTATCTTTTCGGGCGCGTTGGTCAACGGACTTTTCGGCCACTTATTCTTTTTGCGTATATCGAAATTGGTCTGGGTCTTCTGGCTCTGATCAGTCCTTTTGCGTTTGATTTTGCAGATTTTCTCTATGGCATCGCGTATAGACTGTTGAGCGATGCTCCCTTCCTGCGGTTTACTACCCGTCTTCTTCTGGTTGCGCTCGTCGTTCTGCCGCCCACTGTTCTGATGGGCGGTACGCTTCCTCTTTTTTGCCGTCAGTATTCGCGCGATAGCGGCACGATTGCGCGTGCTGTTGGTCTTCTCTACGGTGTCAATACGCTGGGGGCTGCACTGGGTTGCGCGGCTACGGGGTTTGTTTTTTTGCCGGATCTGGGTCTGCGCGGTGCGATCTATATTGGCGTTGTATGCAATATTCTGAGTGGGGTTGTTGTTCGCGCGCTGTCCATTGCCCGGGAGGATGTGTTTCCCGATTCGGCGCAGTCTCGCGGTGTGAGTGGCGGGCTCCCGCGGAGTAGCGTTGTATTTGTTCTGTTTTTTGCGATTGGATTTGTGGCTCTGGGTGCCGAGGTGCTGTGGGTGCGGTATCTGGGGCTTCTGATCAATAATACGGTTTATACTTATACGCTGACGCTGGGCGTTGTGCTGGTTGGGCTGGTTCTGGGGAGTGTTCTGGCGTCCCTGTTTTCCGATAGGACAGAGAGACGGGCGTATTATTTTGGCGCGTTTCAGGTTGCGACGGGTCTTGTTGTGCTGGCTCTTTTGATGCTTTCGCCCGGGGCATGGCGAGGATTGGGCAATGATTTGTATATCTATTTTGTGGTGCTTTTGCCCCCTGCTGTGTTGAGTGGCGCGGCTTTTCCGCTTGCGATTCGGCTGGTGATTCGCAATGCGGAATATACGTCTGGGATGGCTGGGAATTTGATTGCGGTGAATACGCTTGGGGGGATTCTCGGGTCTCTTTTGATTGGTTTTGTAGGGATTCCCTTTTTTGGTCTTGAGAAGAGTTTGTTTTTTATTACGGGTGCGAATCTCGCCATTGGCATTTCTGCATGGTTTTTGCTGGATGGAAGATATCGCGTGTTCAAATATGCGGCTGCATTGGTCGCCATTCTGGTCTATCTGGGGATTCCGTATTTTTCGCAGACGCAGGTGCCTGCGGATTTTATCGGTGAGGGACGGGATCTCGTGGCGTTCCGAGAGGGTTATGGCGCGAATATGGCGGTTGTCCGGCGGGAGGATGATCTGGAACTGGAGATTGACCGCTGGTGGCAAGGCGGGAGCAAGAAGAACCATCAGATTATGGCGGCGCATGTGCCGATGCTTTTGCATCCGAATCCCAAACGGGTCGTTGTTGTGGGGGCTGGTACGGGGCAGACGGTTAGCCGTTTTCTGATGTATCCCATCGATTATCTGGCGTGTGTGGATATCGAGCCTGCGCTTTTTCCTTTTATTGAGGAACATTTTGAGACGGATTGGATGGGCGATTCGCGCGTGGAGATTATCGCTGAAGATGGGCGCAATTTTTTGCGCCATACTGCGGCGACTTATGATATTATTTCTCTTGAGCTTGGCGAGGTTTCTCGTCCGGGTGTGGCGTTTTTTTATACGGTTGATTTCTATGCGCGCGCCCGAGAACGTCTGGCACCAGGTGGGTATCTGGTGCAGTTTGTGCCGTTGCGATTTCTGACGGAGGACCAGTTCCGCGGTGTTGTGCGCAGTTTTTTGACTGTTTTTCCGCAGAGTATTTTGTGGTATAATACGTCTGAGCTTTTGCTTATTGGTTCGGTGGATGATGCGTTCAAGATTGCTGAGGGGAAATTGTTGGGGATGGATGAGGAGGTTCATGCGGATCTCCAATACAGTCACTGGGGCGGGGTGGCGTATTCTCTCAATCAGCCGCATGTTTTTTGGGGTGGTTATTTGATGGGGGCGGAGGGTCTGGCTTCTGCGACAGTTGAGGCGGATGTGTATTGGGATGACCGACCGGTTCTGGACTATGAGTCGGTTCAGCATGCGGAGAGCGATGAGCTTGCGTTTGCGGAGATATTGTATAAATACCGGGATTCTATTGATGCGTTGATGCCGGGCGAGGCGGATGCGCGGATTGCGGAGGTTCAAAATAAAAATTTAAGGGAGATCGCCGCGCGCGTTTTTGTTCGCGAGGCGTCGGATTTGATTCCCGCGCGGGAACACAGGCGTATTGCTACGCTTTGTGCCGAGGCGATTCGCCGACTTCCCGAGTATGTGGATGCGCATCGCATGTTCGCCGATGCGATGATGCAACTGGGTCGCTTGCAGGATGCAGAAAGACACTATGCGCGGGTTTTGGAACTCGATCCCACAGATGCTCGCGCGCTGAATGGACGGGCTGTGGCGTTTCACCGCGCGGGACGGCTTGTGGAGGCGGTTCGCTATTACGAGGATGCGATTCGCTACTATCCGAATAATGCGCTGTCGCAAAATGGTATTGCTATGGCGCTTCACAGGCTTGGACGCTTTGATGAAGCGATTCAGCATTACAAGGATGCGATCCGCTTGCATCCGGATAGGCCCGATACGTATGCCGATCTGGGTACGGCGCTGGCACAGGCCGGGAGGTTGCGAGAGGCTGTTCCCTATTTGGAGAAGGCGCTCGCGCTACGGCCGAATTTTACACGGGTACAGCGCGTTCTCGCGCAGATACGAAGAGAAGTGGGAAGTGAGAAGTAGGAAGTGTGAACCATAATAAGGAGGGCGCTATGTCCAAATTTGTCTGTTTTCTGTTCGTTGTTTTGGTGTTTCAATCTGTTGATGCTCAGCAACCACAACAGCCACAACAACAAAACCGACGCCAGCAACGCACAATCACCGTGGAGCAAATTATGCAACAATTACCCGAAGGTGTGACTTTTATTCCCGATATTGCGTATCGCGAGGGGAACGAGGCGTGGAAACTCGATCTCGCGATGCCCACAGAGCGCGGCGAGTCTCTTCGTCCTGCTCTTGTTTTTATCCACGGGGGTGGGTGGAGAGGTGGGGATAAACGTCGGGGAGGTTTTCTTCGTCCTACTATCAGCTATGCAGATAGGGGCTATGTTTGTGTTACGGTGAACTATCGGATGCTCGATGAAGCGCCTATTACCGCGTGTGTTGAGGATGTGAAGAATGCGGTGCGCTGGCTGCGCGCCCATGCCGAGGAGTACCATATTGATCCGGAACGGATTGGTGCGAGTGGAAATTCTGCTGGCGCGCATCTGGCTGTTATGCTGGGTGTGTGTCCTCCTTCAGCTGGGCTTGAGGGCGATGGGCCTTACCAGGAGTATTCCAGTATGGTTCAGGCTGTTGTGGCGAGTGCTACGCCTACCGACTTTCTGTCTGCTATGAGTGACCGCCAGCGCAATCAGCAGCGAGCACGTCCCCCTCGCAAAAATGAGCTTAGACTGGAATCCGAAGAGGTTCGCGCTAAGGTTTCTCCTGTGACCTATGCCTCGGCCGATGCACCGCCTATTTTGCTCGTCCATGCAATATCTGATCGCACGGTTGGTGTCTATCATTCGGACAAGCTTGTCAATGCGCTGCGAGAAGCCGGTGCCAAGAATGTCAGTTATATTCTCCTGGGCGACGAGAGTGGACACGGTGCTTTTCAGCGCAATATCGCGTTTACTGAGCCTGCCCGTGAAGCGTTTTTTAATCGTGTGTTGAAACCGGGAAATTGAGATGAAGCATTTATCTGAACTCGAAGACCGGGTGGCTGAGGCACAGCCGGGTGATGTGATTACGCTAACTGATGGCGTGTATGATGGTGAAAGGTGCAAGCTCGCGGCAAGGGGGACCGCAGATCAGCCGATTGTTATTCGGGCGGAGGGTATGGGAAAGGCGGTTATAAAGGCGCCGTTGTTGCTGGTGGGAGATTATATCAGTCTTGTGGGGTTTCACTTTGTGGAGAAGGGGAGTGTGGAGATTCGAGGGAGGGGTTGTCGCATAAGTCGCTGTGTGATGACGGATGTGCAGGTGGGCAAGTGGATACGGGTGAGGGCAGAGAGCCGGGAGGTTGAGATTGATCGCTGCCGGTTTGAGAATAAGACCAATAATCTCGAGGAGACGCGCGGCTGCCAGTTGATGCAGATTTACGTTCGGAATCAGGGCGAGAGGCACCTTGTTCATCACAATTATTTTGTGGATGTTCCGGATGGTAAGGAGAGCAATGGATACGAGACGCTTCAGCTTATTACGGAGGGGAATCCGTACGATCCGGAGCCGGGCGATTGTGAGACGGTGATTGAGTACAATCTTTTTGTGCGTTGTAGTGGGGAGGCGGAGATTATTTCTGTGAAGTCCAATGGCAATATTCTCCGCAGGAATACGTTTCGCGATTGCCGGGGGGCGCTGGTGCTTCGGCATGGGCATGGCAATGTGGTGTCTGAGAATTTCTTTTTTGGCGAGAGCGAGCGCCGGGCTGGCGGTGTGCGCTTGCAGGGGACGGATCAGGTTGTTGTGAATAATTTGTTCCACTCGCTCAATGCGTTTGGGGTGGGTATGATGGATGGGGCGTCGGATGATCTCTATGTGCGGGTGGAACGCGCGCTGATTGCGTTTAATACGTTTGTGGGGTGTAGCCCGGCGATGGTTGTGGGGCTAAATCACAGCAGGTATCCCAATGGCACGGCGCCTAAAGATTGTGTGATTGCAAATAATGCTTTTGTGAGATCCGATGGGACTGTGCGGCTGGTGCAGGACGATGAGCCGGTGGATTGGAGGTGGGAGGGGAATGTGACGGATGGGGATTTGGGTATGCCTGATCGGGATGGGATAAAAACTGGGCGGGTCGATGTGGATTATCTGCCCAATGGGGTTGTTGCGCCAGCAGAGTCCAGTGGTCTGATTGGCAATGCAGAGGGGCATTATCCAGAGATTACGACGGATGTTCTGGGGCATTCACGGGACGAGCACAAGACGATTGGTTGCGTTGAGTTCCCGACGGGAACGGAGGATGGCGGTCCCTTAACCGCGGCAGATGTGGGACCAGGGTGGTAGGGGTGGTGTCAATCAACAATGCCGTCATCGCGGCAGGCTTTTAGCCGCGATCCAGTTGGTTTTGGTTGTCACTAATATCAGCAATCCAGTCAGGTAGGAGGGAAATCCTTTTCCCGACTTACGCATCAATCAATAGAAACAACAAGGTTCAAATTTTCTTTTCGTAGCATGTCTTGTAGTGCAAGCTGAACCCAAAAGTTTTCTGGCTCGCCGAGTTGTCTGGCAATTTTGGCTGCTCTGCTGGGGCTTGGAATTCTTCTTTCTTTTTCCATATCACAAAGGCTTTGAGGGGAGATTCCCAAAAAGTCAGCAAACGCTCTCTGGCTTTTTTCTTCTCCTATTCGATAACTCGCCAGAGCATTTCCAAATGTGAGACATCCAAAGTCTCTCTCCAGTTCAGAAGTCCCATATTGTGCTTTAGTAATCATGTTTATTGATCTCCTTAATTCCCAAATCATACGTCAAAATGACGTATGCAGCAAGTTCAACCTGCCTTGATATGTTTTGAAATGCGGTTGACAATATCACGTTGTTGCTACATTTTTTATCGGACAGTATAGATACAGTGGGAGACAGCGCAGTACGATTTTGGTAGAAACTCGCTGATGCTATACAATGAGGCTACATGAGATTACAGCGTGTATATGTTGATACTTCTGTCATCGGCGGCTGCCATGATGATGAGTTTGCCACCTGGTCAAACGGCTTGATGAAAGATTTCCGCTTGGGTAACTTCCGTCCGGTCGTATCCGAAGTCGTTGATGCGGAGGTTCAGGATGCCCCCGAGTCCATTCGAGATATTTACTCAGAACTTTTGACTCTGGAGCCTGAATTTCTCAACGCTACAGAGGAAGTCGTGCAACTTGCTGAAATCTACCTAGAAAGACAGATTCTGACAGACAGATTCTTCGATGATGCCCTGCATATCGCTTTAGCTTCGGTTGCAGAAGTTGATGTGTTGGTTAGCTGGAACTTCAAGCACATTGTACACTTTGACAAGATACGTCTGTTCTCCGCTGTGAACATTGAGCGTGGCTATAAACCATTACAGATATACTCTCCGCGTGAGGTGACTAATTATGGAGACGAAAAAGACGTTTGATGCGGTTAAGATGGTGCGCCGAATTCGAGACGCGCACTATGAGCAACTCAAGGATAGAACGGTAAAAGAGCAATTGGCATTCTACCAGAGCAAGTCTCATGCATTGCGTAACGAATTAAAAAAGAAACTGCAAGAGCATTATGACGACGAATGATCCTATTGTTTCGGAAGTCCGAGCAGTACGCGACAAACACGCTGCTCAATTCGGCTACAATCTCAAAGAGATATTCCGCGATATAAAAAAAACAAAAATCATCTGGTCGTAAATACGTGCAGTATCCATCCCGTACGGCTGTTGCAACAGCTATTACAACTTCAGATCAGTAGCGATAAAGGCAATATCATGAAGACAGTTTTCATTGGCGGTTCTCGTAGTATCACACGCTTAAACGATACCATCAGATCCAGAGTGTATAACATCATGCGTCAGCGTTTTGCTATTGTCATCGGAGATGCAAATGGTGCTGATAAAGCGGTACAGAGCTATTTAGCCGAAAAAGCATATCCGAATGTTATCGTCTATTGCATGGGGGACCACTGTCGGAACAATGTGGGAAGTTGGCCAGTAGAACAGATTTATGCAGATAATCAGGTAAAGGACTTTGCATACTACACTACTAAGGATGCAAAGATGGCCCAAGTAGCGTCCTGTGGCTTCATGATCTGGGATGGAAAGAGTAAGGGAACCCTGAACAATGTTCTCAACTTATTGCAGTTGCAGAAAAATATTCTGGTCTATTTTCACCCGATAAATCTTGTTATAAGCTCAAATCATCCAAAGATCTTACTACATTCTTAAAAAAGTGCAGCATCGATATGAGAGAAATGTTCAAACTTCGGAACTTGCAGAAAAGGAAGCATGTGATTAAAGGCGATCCCGAGGATCTGGTTCATATCACATGGGACAAGGAGAGGAATCTCGATCTACTTTGATACCCATATTGTGGTTATATGCTGGTCAAACCGAAATGCGGTTGACAAAATCGTGTCGTTACTACACTTTTTCTTTAATAAGCGTAATTCAAATATGGATAGAACGGGACGCACATGTTAAAAATTACATTTGAATGTCCAGATGATATTCTGCAGACCCTCAGTGAAACGCCTGAACAATTCGCCGAACAAGGCCGCCTGCTCATAGCTGTCAAACTGTTTGAACTCGGACGTTTGTCATCGGGCCAGGCGGCTCGGTTTGCGGGCATGGAGCGCGTTGTGTTTTTAGATGCCTTAAAATCCTACCAGGTATCTCCTATCAATCTGACTCCAGAAGAATTGGCAAAGGATATTTCCAGTGCCAGGAATCTGTAGTGTCGATACATCCCCTCTGCTTTACTTCTACCGAATTGACCAACTGACCCTGCTACACCGCCTCTTTGATCGGGTGCTTGTGCCTGAAGCCGTCGTTACAGAATTGGCGAAAGGTAAGGCGCAGGGTGTTCGCGTTCCCAATCTTACCGATTATCCCTGGATTGAGATTCGACAAATAGAACGTCGTTCTGTATCAGAAAGAGTCGATTCTCTGGGTGCTGGTGAACGTGAAGCCATTCTCCTTGCGCTTGATGGTCATGCTGATTGGGTAATCTTAGATGATCTGGACGCCAGATATCAGGCCGAAATATGTGGTCTTCAAGTCATCGGCACTGTTGGCTTATTGGCTTCTGCCAGACAAAAAAATATGATTGAATCAGTGGCCCCTATTCTCAATGCGCTTGAGGTTGCCGGGATGTGGTTGTCTGAAGACTTAAAACGAAGAGTTTTAGAATTGGTTGATGAAGTTTGAGGAGATAGAAGGGATATATTCTGAAATCCGATTGACAATCTCGCGTTGTTGCTACATTGTTTGTTTTTGAGGATATTCCCAATACGAGAAAAGGAAAACACATGAAAATCAAATCCGTCGAAGTCGTTCGCGTTGAACGGCCAGATGCAAGCCAGGTCTCAACGGGGTCTGGTACGACGCTCGCCGCTTCAACAGGTGCAGCCCCGAGGACAAAGGGGTATAGAAAGGCGTGGCCCTCGCAGATAGAGGTGGCAAATCCGATGTCTAAGTTCCCGCGGTTTAAGGCGCGGCGGCAGCTTTACGGTGCCAGACAATGGCCCAGGTTCTCGGTTAAGGTGACCGCTGAAGACGGGACCTGGGGCCTCGGCACGTCGGCGGGACGCCCGGTTGCTATGGTGGTGGAAGATGCTTTCGCGCATATACTGGAAGGGGAAAGTTGTCTGGCAATTGAAAAGCTGTGGGATATGATGTTTCGCGTGTCCAAATCTTTTGGGACTGTGGGGATTGCCTCGTTGGCGATTAGTGCTGTGGATCTGGCGCTGTGGGATCTGGCGGGGAAATTGCAGGGCAAGCCCGTTTATGAACTTCTGGGCGGTCCGGCGCGCGATCGTTTGTTTGTGTACGCGACGGGTGATGATGTGGATTGGTACAAGGAGTTGGGGTTTCGGGCGTTTAAGTTGCCCTGTCAATATGGGCCGGTTGATGGGTTGTGGGGATTGGGAGAGAACGAGAGGCGAGTAGCCGAGGTCCGCGAGTTGATCGGCGATGATTGCGATCTCATGCTGGATTGTTATATGGCTTTGGATGTGGAATATACCGCGCGCCTGGCCAATCGTCTGCGCCCTTATAATTTGCGGTGGATGGAAGAGTGTCTGATTCCCGAAGATGTTGGGGGGCATATTGAACTCAAGAAGCGCCTGCCGTGGTTGACGCTTGCCAGTGGCGAGCATTTTTACACGCAGTATCCCTATCAGTTGATGATCGAAAATCGGTGTCTCGATATTCTCCAGCCCGATATTCAGTGGGTGGGGGGTTTGACTGCTTGTGTCAAAATTTGTAATATGGCTGCTGCTGCGGGTCTGGAAGTTTGTCTGCACGGCGGGGGACGCGATGCGTACGGTCAGCATTTGAGCTGGGCAATGCCCAATACGCCCTGGTGTGAGTATTTTATCGGTTCTGATCCGGGGGTACCACTTGAAGAAGTGGCGCAACCCGGCGCGCGCGTGCCGCGCAATAGCTATCTGGAGTTTGCGCCGAGTGGTCCGGGTTTTGATCTGGGGATTGAAGAGGATTGGTTGGTGCCGTTTTAATTTTAGAGGACAAGAGGAACAAAAATGGATAAGACAATTATTTCAGTGGCGGTTGTGGGATCGGGTCCTACGAAGGATATGAATCCGGCTGTGCCTTATACGCCAAAGGAGATTGCAGAAGCCGCTATCGAGTGCCATAAGGCGGGTGCGGCTATTACGCATATCCATGTGCGCGATCCCGAGACGGGTATTGTGTGTTCGCGGATTGAGCTTTTTAAGGAGGTGGTGGATCGGATTCGGCAAGCTTGCGATATTGCCATTAATCTGACGACGAGTGGGGGAAATATTAAAGGGGAAAATATTATTGAGGAGCGGCTTGAGCCAGTTACGCTGAAGCCCGAGATTTGTTCTCTGGATATCGGCTCGTTGAATTTTGGCACTCGGGTGTTTATGAATCCACCCGAATGGGGTGTTGCCGCGGCAAAGCGCATGCGAGAGCATCGCGTTAAACCGGAGATCGAGGTTTTTGATGCCGGTCATATCCGCCAGGCGCGGTATATGATTGAGGAGGGGTTGTTCGAAGATCCCCCGTTTATCCAATTGTGTATGGGGCCCGGATGGGGTATTGAAGCCACGCCTGAGAATCTGATTTTTATGAAGAGTCTCTTGCCGCCCGATGTGATCTGGTCCGCTCTGGGTGTGGGAAAAGGGCAGTTGCCGATGATTACCATGGCTTTTCTCATGGGAGGGCATATACGGGTGGGTTTTGAAGATAATATTTATTTGCGGAGAGGTGTTTTGCTCAAGAGCAATGCACAGATGGTCGATCTCGCGGCGAGTATTGTGGAGAAACTTCAAGGCGAGATTGCCACGCCAAATGATGCTCGAGAAATGCTGGGGCTTACGTATCCGGGATGAGGGGTGAGATGGATGTTCTGACGAGTACAACTGAATATGACGTTGACTGGCGCATGCTCAATATGAATGCCGAGTTGGTCGCATCCAGTTTGAGCCTCACGTTGCGGTCGGGTCTTCACATGCTGCGGCCCTACTGGCGATCCAATGTCAATAGCGGCGATGGTGTCGCGCCGATCAATCATATTTTGAAATTTGAAACTTTCGGGCATCCCTGTTCTCTTCAGACAACACTGCGACAGGAATCGCAGATCCGTCTGGTTACAACGCGCAATGATGACGGAAGTCTCAAACGCGGGCATATCGTTCTGACATGCGAACTTTTTAAGGCGGATAATCTGGTTGGTCGATCGGAGTTTTGGCTGGCGCTTACGCGGCCGCTTGCACCGCCTGATGAGCGCATGCCTTCCGATGTGCCGGAGGAGCTTAAATTTCTGAAGGAGTACGAATTGGGCGAAGATGATTTGCTCAGCCGGGATATCGAATCCTATCGCTGCGAGGGCAGTGGTGAGATGCTGACCTATGACACGCAGCCGGTTGTTTTTCACATGGATCAGTCAGATCAGTATCGGCATATCAACACCGTCAAGTACATGGACCGGGTGCTCGATCTCCTGTCGCTTCAATATCACAAGATGGGAGGCGATGTCGGGCGCTTGCGGTTTCACGAAATTGTGATTTATTTTCGCAAGCCTTTTGTGCCCGGACAAGTCGCAGAAGCAGAGCTCGATTTTGTTCAGCACGCGGATAAGTTTCGCGGTGCGGTGCGATTCTACCACTGCAATGGCGATGGCACGCGCAGTGAGCGCATTTCTATGGCTATGGAAACGCGCGGTCCTCTGATGGATGATCTGTGAATTATTGGGGGAGGTCTGCGAGATGGGCAATATCGTTGAGTGCCATAAAGGTGGGTTCGCCTCCGGGGTCGAGTCGAAGGTGATGAATGGAGGCCGTGTGGCACGCGAATTGGGGTTTGTGTTCGTCTTCGGGCGTGTATCCCATGATCGCTTGCAGGCAGGCGACAATAGGCCGAACGTGTGTGATGCACGCAATTTGCTGGTCGGGCGCTTCGTTGACGAGTTGGCTCACGGTGCTGGCAACGCGGGTGTGCAGGTCGGCATAGGTTTCGCTGCCTGGAACGCGCGCCTCTTCGAGGGATTGTCCTCCCAAAAAGCCGGGATAATATTTTCGGACTTCTTCGCGGGTGAGTGTGGCCAGGTCGCCGCTTTCGAGTTCGCGCAGGTCATTTTCTACTTCGGGCACGATATGGAGTATATCGCCTATCCATTCGGCTGTTTGATGGGCGCATTGTTGGGGGCTGGTGTATAGGCCGCGAATGTCAAAGCCGCTTCTGAGGCGTTCGCCAATGAGCATGGCTTGTTGTTTGCCCCGGTGCGAGAGGGGCAGGTCGGCCCACCAGCCGTAGTGGTTTTCGCCGTCGCGTTCTCTGGCCTGTCCATGGCAGATTAGAATGAGGTCGGTTGGCATGTGTGTTCCTTACTATTCTGAGGGGGTGTATATGAAGTCAATGGTCGCGGTGTTTTTTTTCACAATGGTCGCGTTTTTTGGTCGGGCAGATGCACAGGTGGATGTCAAGATAGGCGGGGGGGCTCTTCTTGATCCCACGCGCGGGGGCGGGCACCTGTCCATAGAGATTCCCATTGGTGATTTGTATCCGACGTATCTGGCGCCTTTTGTTGAGTTTTATCGGAAGGACGGTATTTCAGAAATTCCAGCGGGTGTTAGTCTGGTTTATAAAGCCCCTTTGTCCGATCGCTATGGCACGGTGTTTTTTGGGGTTGCTGGCGGGGTGTTGCACGCACGGGGTTTTCCCGTGATTGTCGATGTACTGTTTGACGGATCAGTGCTTTACCTCGTAGATACAGAGACCGGAGACTTTGTAAGAGAAACGTCAACCGAGGCGTTGATTGCCGTAGCAGGTGGTATGCGATTTGATATTTCCGAGGGTATAGGTGCATTTGTACAGGGTCGCTGGTTTCGCGCTTTTGCGTCCGGATCAACAAATAATTTTGGCATTCAGGCAGGGCTGATGTTCTCTTTGGGTGAGAGATAGCGGACGAGTCAGGAGTTTATATCCAGGCCGGGATTTATGTCCCGGCTTTTTTATTTTATCGATTGATGGCGCAGGAAATCGATCAATAATCGCACGCCAACGCCCGTGGCTCCGATAGGGGTGTCGGGTTTGGCGGAACTTGTCGATGCCGTGCCGGCGATGTCGAGGTGTGCCCAGGGGAAGTTCTGGACATAGGCTTCGAGGAACGCGGCGGCGGTGAGTGCGCCCGCGGGCCGACCGCCTGAGTTTTTGAGGTCGGCCACATTGCTTTTGATGCTGTTTCTGTGGTCATCCAGAATGGGAAGATGCCAGGCAATTTCGCCGGTGCGATTGCCCGCTTCGTGGATTTGAGCGATGAGGTCATTGTCGTTGCCCATCAAGCCACTAACTTCGTTGCCGAGTGCGGTGACACATGCACCGGTTAGCGTGGCCAGGTCAATGACTGCTTTGGGCGCGTAGCGCGCGCTGTATGCGATGGCGTCGATGAGGGCGAGGCGGCCTTCGGCATCTGTGCTGTGTATTTCAACGGTTTTGGTGCCGAGGGGATGCAAGATGTCGCCGGGCCGATACGCGAGGCCATCGGGCATGTTTTCTGCGGCGGCAACCAGGCCGATGACGCGGTGGGGCAGGTCGAGTTTTGCCACGGCTCGCATTGCGCCAATGACGGCTGCGGATCCACTCATGTCGAATTTCATGTCCCACATGCCGTCGCCACTTTTGAGGGATATGCCGCCCGTGTCAAAGGTTATGCCTTTGCCAATGAAGATGATTGGCGCGGCATTGGGATCGGCTCCCGGGTGTTCCAGGATGACAAAACGAGGCGGTCGAGCACTCCCCTGTCCCACGGCGCTGAGGGCACCCATGCCTTCATTTGAGATGCGCTGTTCGTCAAATATTTCACAGGAGAGTCCCGTTTCACGAGCCATTTCCAAAGCGCGGTCGGCCAGTGTCGCCGGTGGCAAGTCGTTGCCGGGGGTGTTGCTCAGGTCCCGGGCGAAACACACGCTTTCGGCGATGATTTGTCCGGTGTTCGCGCCTTTTTCCACATCGATTTGTTTGGATGTGTCAAATTCGACGAGGGTAAATGTGTCGAGACGTTTGGGATCGTCATGATTTGTTTTGTAATTGGTGAATTTGTAGTTGCCGAGTATTGCGCCTTCAACGGTGGCCTGTGCGGCGTCTGAGACATCGAGACCGCCTATGCCGCCGCCGTGAATGATGGAGGCGAGGGTTTTTGCGCCGAGTTTGATGGCTTCTCTGGTCGCAGATGCAGATGCGAGGCGCACGTGATTGGGCGTGAAGGCTTCTCGTTTGCCCAGGCCAACGAGAATGAGGCGCGGCGCGGCCATGCCCTCGCGGGGATAGAGTACGGCGGTTTGGTTGCGTTTGCCGCTGAAGTCGCCGCCTGCAATGAGGTCGGCAATAAGCCCGTCCAGCGCGCGATTGGCGGCACCTGTTGCGCCGCCTGGTTCTGTGACGCCTTCAAAGAGGTTGAGTACGATGGCGTCTGTTGTACTTTCGAGGATGTTGCCGATGGTGGTGGAGATGTTCATGGTGAGAATTGGTCCTATATGAGAAATGGGTTGATGCGTTTTTCGCGGTCTATGGTTGTGTCTGGCCCGTGCCCGGGGTGAAGTATTGTGTCGTCGGGGAGGGTGAGGATTTTGGTGTGGATGGAGTCCATGAGCGTTTGCAGGTCTGCGCCTTCGAGGTCGGTCCGACCAATAGAGCCAGCGAATACAGTGTCGCCAACAATGGCGCCGCCCGGCCATGTGAGGGCGATGTTGCCGGGCGCGTGACCCGGTACATGGAGGATGTTCAGAGTTTCGCGGCCAAAGACGATGGTGTCGCCTTCATCGATAAAGCGGTCGATTTTGGGCGGTGGATCGGTTTGAAGGCCCATCGGTGCGACAATGTCTGTAAGCGCCTCGACCATGAATACATCGGCTTTGTGGATGGCGAATGGTGCGCCTGTTTTTTCTTTGATCGATGCAACGCGCCCTATGTGGTCAAAATGTCCGTGTGTGGCAATTATTTCGACGATCTCGATATTGTGGTCTTCGATGAGCTGAAGAATGGTGTCGGTATCGTCTCCGGGATCTATTACAATGCCTTCGCGCGTTTTTTCGCAGGCGAGGATATAACAATTGACTTCAAGCGGACCGACGATGGTGGATATAAAGATCACGATAGTTCCTGCGCGATTTTTACTTCTTCGCCCGTTTCCTGGCTGCGATAGATGCCGTCGAGGATTGCCATGACTTGCAGCGATTGCTCGGCGGGTACGGGTGATGGTTTGCCTTCGGCGATGGCCCGGGCAAATTCGACACATTCCTGGGCGTGGGGTTCGAGCAGGTCGCGGGTATTTTGCAGGGTGCGGTTGTAGTGTTGTTGTATATCGTTGTTGGTTTGATAGATTTCGCAACTGGGCCAGTGGCTGCCTCCTCTGATGCCGTAGAGCCACATTTGCATGTCTTCGCCCTGCGTTTTGTGGTGGAGTAGCCAGCTGACTTCGAGCACGAGGGTTGCTCCATTTTCAAAGCGCACAAATGCTGCGGCGAAGTCTTCGACATCGAACTGCGACGATGGGATGAGACCCCAACTGCTGAAGGCGCCTTTCTGGTGGGCGATTTCTGCACGGGCGACACCGGTGACGGATACGGGTTTGGGGTTGTCCATGAACCAGAGTGTGAGGTCCAGGATGTGAACGCCGATGTCGATGCAGGGACCGCCGCCGCTGTGTTGTTTTTGTATAAAGCCCGGTGTGTTTGGCGCCCCTGAGCGGCGGAGCATCCAGCTTCGCGCGTGGTAGATGTCTCCGAGTACGCCTGTGTCGAGTTCGGCTCGCATGGCTTTTGATTTGCCCGAGAAACGAAAATGCTGCGCTGTCATCAGGGTTTTGCCAGATTTGTCGCGTGCGGCAATCATGTTTTTGATGAGTTCCGGGCTGGGGGCGAGCGGTTTTTCGCAGATGACGTGTTTGCCCGCTTCAAGCGCGGCAATGGCCAATGGGGCGTGATAATTGTTGGGGGTGCAGATGTCGATGATGTCGATATCGGGGTTTTTGAACAGGTCGTCCGGGTCGGTGGAAAGGATGGATATGTTGTTGTTTTTGCCCCAATGGTTCAGTACGTCTGCATTGATATCACTGCCGGCAATCAGGTCGGCATGTTCGGAAGCGGCCCATCCAGGCATGTGGGTGCGCGCGATGCCGCCAACGCCGATGATGCCGACTTTGAGTTTGTCTGCCATGATGCTCCTTTCAGATTTCAGTTGGAATCTCTTAATGAGGGCAAAAGATAATATCACAGCGAGTTAAGGGAAAGTTTTTTTTGTGAGATTGTGATATTTTACCCTTGACGCATATACAAATGTTCACTATATTTATAGCGAGTGAAAGATGGAATATTATAT
>VXRD01000090.1 GCA_009838845.1 Gemmatimonadota bacterium
ATTAGAGGCATCATCAGCCTCTGGATGGACGGAAGCACGGGCGTTGAAAGAAGAACTGGAAAAAACACGAGAAGAGCTGAATATGGCGGAAGAAAGGGAAAAAAAAGCGGAACAAGACGCAAATTGGCTGCGCAGACAACAAAAAGAAGTGGAAATAACCGCTCAGAAAAGCGCTGAAACGATTCAAAAACTCCGCGAAGAGAATCAACGGCTGTCAGATTTGTTATATCAGCGGGCTCTTGGACTTGGGCGCGCTGATGTGAGAGATTAGAACCACAAACACCAGTAAAATGAAATAATAGGTATCACATCAAGCCTTGATATACAAGGATGGGTATTATACAGCAGTTTTAGGCTAATTTTGGCAATAAGTTTACATAATGTATCTTATGCCGTAATTTTTGATGTGATTTTCTCGTGAGTCGTAACATCTGTGAATCAGGCGAATTTTGGTCTATTTGGGAACTTCAAGACTTTTTCCTAAAAAATAAACCCTGAGAAGGAAAAAACGCTTCTCAGGGATTTATTTAAAAATATGCTATTGCGTCAAATTCAACTCGGTATTTGCGCTAATCTATCTCAATACCCATCAGGTTCAATTGCCCGCGTGCAAATCTTGTAACGGACGACTCATCGTATTCTTTGACTATCTTTTGATACGCATCACTCGCTTGCTGAGGCATTTTGCCGAGTTCGTAACATCTGCCTGCTTCCTTCAGGGCTATCGGCGCAAATGGCGATCCGGCGTGCGCTTCAGCGAAGGATGCGAACTGTTGACCAGCTTCTGCGAATTTTTCTTCATTTTCAAGACATGATGCGAACCCCGACCATGCACCATAACCCAATGGTCCGTCTGTTGGATATTCATCCAGGTATTGCTGGAAATATGTGCTGGCCTCTGCGATCCGGCCTTCTTCATAGTGCAAATTGGCTAGCGCCATCAATGCTTCACCCGCTTCGGCTTCGCCTGCATAGGTTTCCATTACTTCTTGAGATGAGGCAATCGCATCTTCTACGCGCCCTTCATAAAGTGCGATATAAACGTCTCCGAGAGCGGTTCGAGCCGCATCTGCGCGTTGGGTTTGTGCGCGATAAAAAAACAGGACAATTAGCGCAGCGACAATGGCAATGCCAAATCCCGTGAGGATTCTGATATAATTTGCTTCAATCTGGCCCCACACCCTGAGGAACCAGACCAGTATGTCTTCTTGTTGTGGCTGTGGTTGCTGCATAAGTGATCTCCTCCCCTACCCTGTTATGAGATATTAAAGTGCTAAGATAGCAAAGGTATATAAATCGCGCAATTTGGGCAAGAGAAAGAAAAAAACCGTTCTATAAGAGCGGTTTTTTGGAGTAATCACAGCAGTTTTTCGCGCTCTATCATTCGTCTCAGAGCCAGAAAAATGAACAGTATTCCCAGAATCGCAATGCCCGCGCGGTTTAAGACCACGCGATTTATCCACAGGCTGGCATCTAAATCTGAAGGCGGATCAAATGGCTTGAGAAAAAGGTAATACGATGTCTCTTCAAATATCTCCGTAGAAAGCAAAATCGCAATCAAAAGTCCCACGGCGAGCATGCCAGCCGCATTGCCACTGCGGAACAAAACAGAAAACAAAAATGTGGCTCCCACCATAAAGAAGGCAGGGATACATGCATTCAATCCGCCCAGAAGGTAGGGGAATTCCGCAAAAAAATAGTAGGAAATCGTGCTCATTGCCATCAGCGTGGCAAATAGTGCAGCACTGATCGACACAATTCTCACGGCCCACGTCGCGTAGTGGCTGATCGCCGTGCTGAACAGAATTTCAAGCGTATCCTTATCTCTCTCCCCCGACACCAGATCCATCGTCAGGTAAATTGCAAGCACTGTGCCCGGTACTTCAACCAATACATGGAGGGCTTGTTCGACTGAAAGCCCTTCACCCGGACGCCAAATTGCAATCGCGTACAAAATTGCGTAATACGCCACAATTCCACCGAACATAAAAATCATTTTGCGGTGAAACACGATTCTCATGCTCAGGCTGTGCAATTTGCCTACGAAAAAGAGCAACTCACGCCATGTTAGACTGTTTGTATTCATCGCCATGTCGCAAAAGATAAAGGTACGCATCTTCGAGGGTGGGCGCAACAGCATGCGCTTCTGGGATGGGATCAGTAGCGAGGAATCGCACCCGAATCCCGTCGGGCACGCGCACATGTGTAATCATATCCAGGTCGCGTTCCAGCGCTTCAAAACGCGGATCTGGCAGCAGAGCCTCCCACACCTTATCGCGCGCCAAATCGCGCATCTCAATCGGGGTTCCCGTATAAAGCAACTTGCCGTGATTCAGCACGGCCAATCGGTTGCAACTACCCGAAATATCTTCGACAATATGTGTGGAAAAAATAATAATTTTTTCCTGGCTAAATCGCGCCAGCAGATTTCTAAACCGGATCCGCTCGAGTGGATCCAATCCCGCTGTCGGCTCATCCACCACAATAATTTGCGGCAAGTGCAACAGGGTTTGTGCAATGCCCACGCGCTGTTTCATACCGCCGGAGAACGACCCAATCAGATCGTCTCGCCTATCCCACAGATTGACCTGCTCCAGACATTCCTGAACGCGCTTGCGCCGTGCTACCCCATCCTTAAATCCCTCCAAAAGCGCGCGGTATTCTAGATAATTATACGCAGACATGTGCAGGTACAGGCCAAAGTGCTGCGGCAAATATCCAATGACCCCCTGCATATTCCGATGTGTAAGTGGTATTTTACCATTTGCGAGTACCGACCCGTAATTTGACGACAAAACCCGACACACAATCCGCATTAGCGTGGTCTTGCCCGCGCCATTGGGCCCCAAAAGCCCAAACATCCCGCGCGGAATATCGAGACTCACACCGCCGAGAGCCTGGAATTGCGGGCGCGGAACACCAATCAGGGGTATGGCTGCAGCGCCGCGGTACACGATGCCCTTAACAGGACCTAATTTGCCCGGTATATGCTCGGGATCAACGCGACCATTTGCTACGCGATTTGCCAAAAATCCGATGATGCGATAGAGCAAGTAGATTGCAGAAGTGGCGATGGTCAAAGATATAAGTTCCAAACGCCAATGGATAAAGGCGATAAAGACCAGCGGCAAAATCAATCGGACGATTTGTGATATCCATCTGTTCTCAATCTGAAAATCGCGCAAAGCTGCCGCGCATAGCACGAGGTGATGTATGAGGCCCCATATAGCAAGCCCCGCCAAAAATATCCAGGCTCCCTGTTCAAAATAGGTTTCCAAGTAAATCAAAAGTGCCAGAAGTGGTAACTTCCACCACAAACTGTCCCTGATCGCCTTTTTATCTACCAATACCTGCCCGCGCTCTAAAAGGCGCTGATGACGCCGCTTAAAGCGATCCCATTCGTGCTTAAATCGCCCCGGCGCACCGTAAATTTTTGTTAGATTGCGAATTTCGAGATGCTCAATATTGCCGATCTCAGCAAGAGAAGCCATACGCGCGCGATAAATGCGTTGCACTATCCAGATCACACCCATACACAACATCCACGCTGGCAATGCCAAAAGATAGGTCCAGAACAAACTCTGGTAATAATCGTCAACCCAATACGTCAATCCCGCAGCTGCCGTTGTTCCCAATACAATTCCAAACCAGCCAATATCCGTAAGCCAGGCTTTGGTCTGGTCAATTCCCATGTACACCACGGGAATAAATACGAGAGTGGAAACCGTTGAAACCGCCAGCCCTCCGATTACCACAATCGCAAAGGGGGGCCAAATTTCGTAATCGCCGCCAAATATGAGTGCCAGAGGCAACATGCCCAAAATGGTGGTTGCCGAAGTCATTAAAACAGGACGCACGCGCGACCGGCTCGCCGTGAGCACCGCGCGTTCTCGCCTGAACCCACGGCGGCGAAGGGTTTCAATCGCATCAATCAGCACGATCCCATTGTTGACGGCAATACCGCTCAAAACAATAAGCCCCAACAGTGCCATTGGCGCTTCTTGTGAGGTCAATCCCGTCCCCGATAAGATCAGTGCCCAGCACGATCCAATAATTGCTGCGGGCAACGTGCACAAAATAATCACAGGCGCGGAAAGCGATTCAAACAAAGAGGCCAAAATCATAAAAATCAATAGAGCGGCAATGCCCATCATCCAGTAATAAATTGTCTCTTCCTCTGCCTCGATCATTTCGATACTATACCCTTCGGGCAGCACCATTTCATAGACCACAGCTTGCACATAAGCGCGGGAGGCTTCCAGCAGAGGTTGAGACTGCAAAATTTCTTCGGCAAAGCGGTACGAGACAATCACGCGCCGCGATTGATCGGTGCGCAAAATCATGCTCCTGCCCTGATCCCGGCGCACATGCGAAACTTCTACAAGGGGGATATAAGTCCCCCCCGTACCCAGAATCGGCGTCTGTCTCAATCCCGCAATACCCTCCCCCTCTTCTTCCGGGTCTTCGACATTGCGAACATCAATCGGGATTTCAGTGCCTTCGGGTGTGAGAAATGAAATATTGGATCGCGCACCGCGCGGATTGGCGTCGGATACGGCATTGAGCACCTGGCGCACCTGCAATCGCCGATCAAACATTATTTCTTCATCGGGCAAAACATGCACTTCAGATGCGCCGCGTTCTGCATCGGCTCTTACGCTATTCGGATCGATTTCCTCCAATTCTTCGAGGCGATAGACCAGATCGTCGGCAAGCATTTGAAGCACCGTAAAATCATAGCCGCGAATGACAGCCATTTCCGAAGGCGCGCCACCTTCCAGATTGAATCCGCCCGAGGCCTGACGGGTGCCCCGAATACCGC